>JBIOVW010000582.1:0-8776 GCA_044867945.1 Nakamurella sp.
CAGCGACAGGTGGGTGCGGCCGTCAGTGGGCGGCTTCGAATGCCTCGACGACGCTCTTGGAAATCCGGCCACGCTCCGAGACCTCGTACCCGTTGTCCTTCGCCCACTGCCGAATCTCCTGCGTGTGCTCACGATCCGGCCGTGCGACGGACTTGGCCTGCCGGCGCTGCCGTGCTGGCGTTTCACCGTGGATCTGTCGGCCGGCCGCGACGAACTTGGCGAGCGCCGATTCCAGTTCCTCGCGGTGCGCGGCGTTCAGGTCGATCTCGAAGAGCGAGTCGCCCAGGCCGAACGCGCAGGTCACCACGTCGTCGGTGGAGCCATCGATATCGTCGACCATTGTTGTGACAGTCTGGGTTGCCATATCTGTATCGTACGGGAACGCCAGGGCGAATCGAGCCACGGAAAGTCGACGTGTCGGTCCACACAACTTGTCCACCCAGGAATCACCAAGGCACACCCACCAGGACCGGGCAGTCGAATGAAATGGGCATACCCAACATTCCCGGCGGATTCAGGACACGCGTCGGCCCGCGGAGCCGCCCCGTACCGGCTGCCGATCGATCTGGACACCTCCTCGCCGCCGCCGTCCGGGCCAAGGTGCCCGTCTTGGCCCGGGGCGAGCCCGGCGTGGGCAAGAGCGCCACCATCAATCAGTTCGGCGTCGCCTGGGACCGGCACGTCGAAGCCGTTGTCGGGTCCATCCGGGACGCCGCCGACATCCCTGGGCTGCCCATCGATGTCGACGGCGTGGTCCGCAACGCCCCCGTCGACTGGGCGGTCCGCTGCATCGAAGCGAACCAGGCGCTGCTGTTTCTGGCCGAGCTCACCACCTGCCCCCCGACGGTGATGAACGCGCTGCTGCGGGTGTGCCAGGAACGGGTGGTCGGCGACCTGGTGCTGCCCGAGTCGGTGGCGATCGTCGCCGCCGCGAACCCGCCCAGCATGGCCGTGAACGGGCACGACCCTGTCCGCCCCGATCGCCAACCGGTTTCTGCACCTCACCAGGGCCGGGGACCACCAGGCGTGGTGGGACGGTATGTTCACCGACTTCACCGCCGTGAAGCGGCCGACCTGATCGGCCGGCACTCCGACGGAGGCGCCCTGCGGGCCCGCGCCGAGGTGGTGGCGTTCAACCGGTACCCACCCGGACCTGATCCACAAGATGCCCACCACCATGCTCGACGCCGGCAAGCCGTGGCCGTCGAGGCGGTCCTGGCGCAACGCCGCCCGGGTCGTGGGCGAACTTTCCCGCGGCGACGTCGACGCCGCCGACGTCGCCCTGACCGGATGCGTCGGTGACGGCGCGGCCATCGAATTCATCGCCTGGAGGGATACCGCTGCCTGGTACGACCTGGTCGCGGTGCTGGACGATCCCGGCGTCGTCGACTGGCGGGCACCGGCCCGACGTGCTGTCCGCGCTGCTCGGCTTCATCGCCTTCATGTGCCGCGCCGACGGCACCCACCACCGCCGCATGGTCGCCGCCGGGACCGCCGGTCGCGCGGACTGGCCGCCGTCACCATCCGCGGCCTGCTGTCTGCCCGGCCAAAGGGGGCGCGAGATCCCCGAGGCCCGCCGCATGTTCAGTGACCCGTTTACCGCCCCCGCCGCTGGTCCTGCGCCGCTTGAGTCGACTCGAAACACATTAATTGACACCAACTGTCCGCTCCGAGCATCGGACGGCCGTGCGCTGCGACCGGTGGCGACGCAGGAGTGGTCGACTCGGTTCGGTGCGGTGTTCGCCGCGATCGGAGTGATCCTGGCGGGGCTGTCCATCAGCCTGTTCGTGATCAGTCCGGCTCCGCGGTTACCGATGTTGCTGGCGATGGACCTGCTGTCGGCGGTCGCGCTGGGCGCCCAGGCCACGGCGGCCCGGCTTGGCGGTCAAGGACATCACGACGGTGGTGGTCACGTCGCTGCTCACCGGATCGGCTACGGACGCATCGGTGACCGGTGCCAAGCAGGCCTGGCCGCACCGGGTGTCGGCGCTCGCGTTGATCAGCGCCGGTGCGCTGGTCGGCGCGGTGGCACTGTGCGGGCATCCAGGCTCGGCCTGGGGCTGTCGGCAGTCATCATGATGGCCCGGCCGACGACGGCCAAGCCGACCGGGCCGTCCCGTCACGGGCGGGGCGCACCGGCAGCCGGACCCGGATCACCGTGCCCACCGGTGTCGACTCGATACCGATCCGGCCGCCGTGCCGCTCCTCGACGATCCTGCGCGAAACATCCAGGCCCAGACCGGTACCCTCGCCGATCGCCTTGGTGGTGAAGAACGGGTCGAACGCATGAGCCGCGACCTCGGGCGGCATGCCGGGCCCGGAATCGGCGACCGCGACCAGCACCCCGTCCTGCTTCCCGACCACCGAGATCCTCAGGGTGCCGGAACCTTTCATCGCATCGACGGCGTTGCGGAGCAGATGGGTCCACACCTGATTCAGTTCGGCCGCGTTGCCTCCGACGCTGGGTGCGCCCGGGTCGAACTCCCGCACCACCGTCACCCCGGCCAACTCGCGGGACAGCATGATCAGGGTGCTGTCCACGCCGTCGGCGACGACGATGTCCTCGATCGCCGCCCGGTCCAGATGGGTGTACTCCTTCACCGCGGTGACCAGTTCCGAGATGCGCCCGGTCGACTCCTTGATCTCGGTCACCAGCAGCTCCGCCGACAGCGATTGGGCAACCCAGTCCAGCCCGGGACCCAGCGCATCCCCCGGCAGGACGGTCGCCACCTGCTCGCACCACTGGACGCCGAGCCCGCGAGCGGCCAGCGCCGGCGCGATCACCCAGTCCCGGTCGATGCCGCGATCCAGCAGCCACCCGCTGAGTTCATCCTCCAGATCGGCCAGCTGGACGGGCGTGCGAAGGTCCGAGCCTGGCACATCGTGCGTGCGGAGCCCGTCGAGAGCGACGAACTGCTCGGCGTTCACCGACGCCTCCGCCAGCCGGCGCAGCGAGCCCAGCAGATCGGCGTTCGTGGCCGCGAGCACGTCGACCGCCCGGGCGGCAGCCGACGCGGGGTTGTTCAGCTCGTGCGCGAGGCCGGCCGCCAGCGTGCCCAGTGCCACCCGCGACTCCCGTTGCCGAGCAATGGATTCGATATTTCGCACGGTCTGCATCAGGCCACGGATGAAATGCACGCCGAACGGGAACCAGGCGTCGGCCAGGGCACGGAGCCGATCGGCGGGCAGCCGCAGCAGATGGCCGGCTTCGACCGCCCGCGCGGTGGCCAGGTAGACGCCGTTCTCGTCCCACGCACGGAAGCCGCCCGCCCATTGGCCGGGCGAGTCCATCGTGCCGACCATCGTCTCCTCGTGACCCGTCCGCCGGAACAACGCGATCCTGCCGTCCAGCAACAGCCACCAGAACTGCGCCGGTGCGGACTGCCGGAACAGCTCCTGCCCGGGGCCGAACGCGATCTCGGCCACGTTCTCGGCGAGTTCGGCCAGCTGTCCGTCCGAGAGTCCGTCGAGGATCGGCAGCGGCCGCAATCGGGTCGGATCGATCATCTGCAGCCTCTGCCACTCCGCTCAAACGATCACCTTCGGTAGGCGACGAGCCACCGATGATACTCCGACTGAGTGATCGAGGTTCACAGGTTCGGCACAGTGGAGCCACCCTCTTTGGCTGGTCAATTCGTTGCTGTTGCCGGAATTGCCTGCTCCTGGGAGAACCGTCGCGGATTTCACCCGAGGAGACCGCCGCAGCGGCGGTCATCGACAGCTTCGCGGACACCCCCGATCTCCGGCTGCGGGCCTGCCGGTGGTCCCCGTACGCACCACCTACGCCGGGTCCGAGATGCCACCCGTGCGGGGGCTGACCGAGAACGGGGCAAAACGCACCGGCCGGTTCCGCGCGGTGCTGCCCACCAGCGTCGTCTCCGACCCCGACATGACCGCTGAATACCCGTCGAGCTGTCGGTCACCAGCGGGCTGAACGCCGTCGCCCATCCCGCCGAAGGCCTGTAGGCGCCGGAGACGTCCCCGATCGTGGCATTTGCTGGCCGAGGAGGGTGCGCGATCCATGGTCACTGCCCTTCCCCGAATCGCCGCCGACCCGCCCGCGGACCGGCCCGCCCGGGCCGATGCCCTACGCGGCGCCTGGCTCTGCGGCGCGGTGGTCGGAGCGGCCACGATGTCCGTGCACCACAAGCTATGTCATCTCCTGGGCGGAGCTTCAACCTCCCGCATGCACAAGTGCACCCGGTGATCCTGCCGCACGCGTTGGCATTCACCCTGCCCGCGGCGCCGGCCGCGGCGATCGTGGGTCGGACGCCCGGCACCTCCCCGGGCGACGTGCCAGGCGCGCTGCAGACGCTGGCCGCCGACCTGGCTGCACCGACCGACCTCACTTCGCTGGGCATCCCAACCGACGGCCTGGCCGGGTTGGTTCGGCAGGTCCTTGCCACGTCCTATGCCAGCCCCCAACCGGTCACCGCCGGCGCCGTCCCCGCCCTGCTGGACAGGGCGATGGCGGGGCGTCACCGGCCTGACCGGCCACCGCCGCCTCGAGCCGGGTACGCCGACCCCCCGACCCTCCGCGGGTCGGGACCATCGATGGTTCCGCGGAGGCGCGCGAGGTGGAGCGAGCCCGCAGGGGCGTTGGCGCGCTGCCTGGCCGACGAGCACACGGTAGTGGAGGAGTACTGGCTGAGCGGACGAGTTGGGAGCGAGATCAGGGTTTGTCGGCTGGACAAGCCCGTCGCCCGGCAGGCCGACCAAGTGGCGAAGCTCGCCTACGGGTTGGGACGGTCCATCCGTGGGGTGCGCGAGCAGCGTCGCTGGAGGCAGTCGCGGCTGACTGACGGCTGTGGCGGGAATGAACCAGTCCGCCCTGGCCATCGTTCGAGGCCGGCGGCACTGTGCAAGTCTGCCGGTCCTGGACAGGCTTGCCCACGCACTCGACGCCGAACTCACCGTCAGCGTGACCCGCGCTCCGACGTCGCCCGACTTGTCGGCCTTGTCGACGTTGGTACAGCTCCGAGATCGATCGCAGTGCCGCCGTCAACGGCGTGTGAGTGCGCTTGCTTCCTTCGTCCGCATTGACAAGATCAGTTGCGGCCCCGTCATTCGTAGCGCTGCCCGTGCGGGCGCTACGCCGATTCAGATGCAGGGGTTGGCCGGATACGACATCTGGACGGGTACGACGAATGACATTCCGTCAATGACTATCTCCATTGACGGCGCTGAAACCTTGCATTCCGGGTTGCCGGCGGCATTGCAGCCGGTAGTGTCGCCATCCTTGTCAGGTTCGACCGCGAGGAGGGCCTGGACAGTCTGCGCGAAATCCTCCGGCGCCGGAGTGCTGGCGGAAAGAAGCTCGAGCCATTTCTCACCGTCAACAGTCATCGTCATCATCCCGTGAAGGTCGCACGCGATGGACATCGATCTGTCGGCAGACGCCGGGACCGAAAGATGCCCGTCGAAAAGTCCGGACACCGGATCCGGATAGAGTACAGCGACTTCATATCCTCGAACTTCGACACCCATCTTGTCATATCCAGGAGGGACGGGGCTGAAGACGGATATTCCTAGCCCGTAGGATAGCTCGGAGAAGGGCGGTTCGATCTTCACGGTGATAGTGGAATCGTCATCTGCCCGAGCCGCGCCCGGGAACGTAGCCATCATGGCCGCCACCACGATCACAAACGAGACCGAGCGCCCGCCGATTCTCAACCGGCGCAGGAGCCCCCGTGGTCGCCGACCAGAAGTTGACTGCGAGCGTGCCGGATCGCTGCATTGTCCTCCCCGTCGCCCATACGGCTTCTTCCACAGCAGTGGCATGATTCCCTCCCCGGGCTAGACCTGCTGAACGTCGTATTCCGTCAGGTACGGAACAGTGACGGTTGCACCATTGAAATTTCGCAGTTCGAACTGGATGGTGTAGCACACCGGTCCGCGATCGTCGACTTCGACCACTCGGCCGAGAGTTCCGGCTTCGATGATTCGCGTTCGAAAGCGGACAATGTCATGAACCGAGCGTGCCTTGCATCCCGGAATCATTTGATCCTTCTCTCCGTCGTCGGTGCACGATGCTTTCGCTTCTCATACTCGCGAGATCCTCGGATGCCGGCAAGGTTCGGGTTGATCGAGGATCGCTATCAGGGTTCTGCGTGACGGCCTGCTGATCCCAGGTTCTTATGATGGCCGACGCCGTGCTTCCGTCTCGCGATGATTCCCCCCGGACCAACGTTGAAGTACACATCGCCCGTTGGGGGTAGGTCCGGGCTGCCTGGCGATGGCAGATCCGTTCAGCTGGCGGCGACCTTGCCGGATCCCGTTCGACGCACCACCGGGGACGAGTTGAACAGGGCGATGCTGGCCTCGATGATCGGCACACACGGCGCGATACCGACCCACCGGGCGGGCACCCGATGTCGGGACCTTGACGACCACGGGATCGGCCGCCAGGCCTTGGGGTCCACAACCTGGACGAATCGCCGGACTGGCAGGGCAGCCGTGATCCCGAGATCAACAAACCAAGCGGATCGCGCAATTGTCGCCGCCGACACGTCAGCTCAGCAGCCGAGCGCCGCCCTTTTCGGGTCGTGGTAGCCCATGGCCAAGGCGCGGGCATGGTCGCTGCGGCGGTTGATGACTATCTCCCGTGGTGAGTCGAACGGCCGATCCAAGGGAAGCTCGACGCAGTGCACTCCCACGGGCACCGGCAGACCGGCCGGCCACAAGGCAACCCCACCGATCTCCATGAACATGTTGACGAGACTCGACAGGTCAGCGCTGCTGGGGCCATCGCGCAGAACCGAGAGCGACTTCGCCGGGGCGGACTCGCGCATCGATTGGAGCGTCCAATGCCGATGGTATCGCTCACCCAGTTCGATCGGTGTCTGAAATGTCATTTGACGGGCTACAACCTCGAGTTCGATTGGTTCTTCCCGCGTCAGTGGACTGGTCGCCGGAACGATGGCGCACATCCGATCTTGGCGAACCGGAATCACCTGCTGTAGCTCCGTATCGCTCGACGGGCCCATCTTCAGCACGACGTCCACCGTGCCCCGTTCGATCGCCTCACTTCCACCTATGAAGGTCAGCGATCGGATATCGATTCGAACTTCAGGCCGGAGCACATGAAACGCCTGGAGCAGCGGCCAAGTGCCCTCGCCGATCCCGTCAACGACCATTCCGACCCGCAGCACCGGGGACGACCGGTGGACATGTGCTGGCGCGATAGCGTGAGCAGCGCTGACCAGATCCTCGACCGATCCGGCCGCATCCGCCGCAAGGGGCAGCAACTCCCGACCGGCCGGGGAAAGCTGAGTCCCCGAACGATCGCGGCGGAAAAGTACGACCCTGAGTTCTCGCTCCAACTGTCGTATCTGGTCCGAGAGTCCAGGTTGAGTAAGGGCCAACCGATCCGCGGCTCTCCGGAAGTTCAGCTCCTGCGCGAGGACGAGGAAGGCCTTGAGGTGATGCAGCTGCACGGTCCCTCCCCCGCACTCACTGCTCGGATCAACCACCCGAGCCGGACACGATGCGCAGTCTACCCAAATCGGTCACACACTCGCTCACTCGCGTGAACGCGAGTTCCTCGCCAGAGCCTCGTCTCGTGCCCACGCCGCCATCGACTGCGGCAAGCTCGTCGAGGGCCCCGGCGCCGTCAACTGGGCCATCGTCATCCAAGCCGATATCGCATCCGTGCCATGCCATGGGTCCTGCCGAGCTCGAGTCGCAGGTTCGGGCCTGGCTGCGAGGGCTGTCGGGGGTGCGATTCGTGGCGCGGCGTCACGGCCGGTTGGCCGGCAAGGTCAGGACTGGTCAGGACAGTGCTGTCGTGGGGACTCCTGGTTCTCACCGACCGGCTGACTTGCCGAACACGGTGGTGCACCTACGCCGGAGGGCAATACGCGCTTCGGTTGTTGAAGCAACCCCGGTCCTTTCCGGTGGCCAGGGTGCCGACGTGGTTCAGGATTTCGTCATCAACGACGCCACAGGACAGGTCGCCCTGGCCTGCGCCACCGTCGCGGCTTCGATTGTGGTGGTCGACGCGGCCCGGGGCGGACCACGGGTCAGCTCGGTGGACAGACCCCGCGACGTGACCGTCTGCACCTCGACCTGGGGTCGTCGCAGCGAGCTGTTCGAAATCGTCCGGATGGCAGCGCGGCCCGATCGCTATGTACCACCGTGTTTGACCCGGACCGGGGCGTAGACGCCTACCGGTTGCTGGACGAAGGAGGATCTGCGGACGGGCGGTTATCGTGCCGAGCCGGTGAACCTGGTTCGGTGGAGATGCCACCGTTCCGCGTCCTTCACCCGAGGAGCGACAGCCGCGACCGTCCGATGTCCTGCCACTCGCCCAGTGGCCCGGAGGCGACTCCGCCGCATGGCAAGGATGGTCGATCCCGCATCACGCACCGGTGCGCATGACGGTCCTGGACAGTGAATGCTCAAGGTCCTTCGCGGGCCGCGCCTGCGTCCGCCCTGGACGACTCGCCGCGTAGAACCTTGTCCATTTCCTTACCCTTGGCGATCTCGTCGACAAGCTTGTCCAGGTAACGGATCCTGCGCATCAGTGGATCTTCGACGTCCTGAACGCGGACGCCGCACACCGTTCCGGTGATCAGGAAAGCGTTGGGATTGAGCTGGGCGGCAGCGAAGAACTCCTCGAAGGAGGTTCCCGCGTCGAGGTGGCGCTGCAATTCGGCCTCGTCGAAGCCGGTGAGCCAGCCGATCACCTGGTCCAGTTCGCACTTCGTGCGCCCCTTCTTCACCACTTTCGCCAAGTACATGGGGTAGACGGAGGCGACGCTCATGCTGAAGATCC
>JBIOVW010000583.1:0-5093 GCA_044867945.1 Nakamurella sp.
AGACGGTGGCCGAGCTGGTCAACAACATGAGCAGCAAGGGGCTGAAGTTCGCCCCGTCCACCGCGACCGACAATGCGGCCTACAGTGCGCTGTATCAGTCGCTGGTGGCCTACGACACCAACATGGCCACTCTGGTGGCCCCCCTGCGCTGGGGTGCCGGAGTGGCCGTGCGCACGACCGAGGTGATGGTCTCCGAGGTCGCGGCCCGCGCGTTCCCGCGGCCGGCCGAACCGGCGCGCGGGGAACCGGTCCGGGCCTTCGTTCCGAAGCCGCCGGCAGGTTCCGCAGGTCTGCTCGACCGGCTGGTCGGTCCTGTCCGGCCGGTGATCGACGCCGTCGTCCGGGCCGCGCTCGAAGGACTGGACCTGACCGGGGTCGTGCTCGACAAGGTCGACCTGGACGCCGTGGTCGCCGACGTCGATCTGGACAGCGCAGTCGGGCGGGTCGATCTCGACGCGATCGTCGACCGGGTGGCCGTCGATCGGATCGTCGACCGGTTGGATCTGGACGCGATTGTGGAGCGGGTCGATATCGAGCGGATCATCGGTCGGTTGGATCTTGACGCGATCGTCGAGCGTGGGGTGGATCTGGACCGGATCGTGAATCGGCTGGACCTGGACAAGATCGTCGAGCGGGTCGACATCGAGCGGATCATCGACCGGCTGGACCTGGACGCGATCGTCGAGCGGGTCGCCATCGACCGGATCGTCGCCAGGGTCGACTTCGACGCCGCCATCTCGCACATCGATCTCATCCGCATTGCCGAGGAGGTCGTCGAAGGCATCGACCTGGCGGGCATCATCCGCGACTCGACGGGGTCGCTGGCCTCCGAGGCGGTGCACGGTGTCCGGGTCCAGGGGCAACAGGCCGACGATGCCATCGGCCAGTTCGTCGGCCGCATGCTCGGCCGCCGCCGGGAACTCTATGGTCCACCCATCGAACCAGCGTCCGTCGAGTCCCCGTCCGCGTCGCGACCGCACCCGAACGGTCGGCATGACCCGCGTCCGTCGTCCGACGCGAACCGGCCGCAGTGAGCCACCCGGCGGCCAGGCCGTCCGCGGGGGGCACCGAACATCGGCCGGCGGGGATCGTCACCCGGTCCGCGGCGGCCGGTATCGACCTGGCCATGGTCATCGTCGTCTGTTCGTCGGCCTACCTGGGCGTGGCGCTGGCCAAGTTGGTCTGGTCCCCGACGACGTTCAGCTGGCCGAGCATGCCGGTCTGGTTCACCTTCGTCTTCGGATGGGGCGTCGCGGTGATCTACCTCACGGTGGGGTGGGTGACGACGGGTCGCAGCTACGGCGGTTACGTGATGGGCCTGCGGGTCCTGACCAACCGGCATCGGATGATGCGGTGGGCGCAGTCCTTCCTGCGGGCCGTTTTTTGTGTCTTCTTCCCGGTCGGGCTGGCCTGGGTGATCTTCAGCCCGGCCCGCCGGTCACTCCAGGATGTGGTCCTGCGCACCACGGTCGTCTACGACTGGCACGTGGTCGCCGAGCCCTGACCGGTCGTCGCGCCGGACGCTGATCTGCAGCCGGTGCACGGTCAGATTGAGCATCTGGATCAGTTCCAGCAGCCGGTCGATCTCGCACCGCTCGGCCGCGGTTCCGTGCATTGTCCGGCCCGATCGCTTCTCGAACGCCTTCATCTCCGGGAGGGCGGACCTGATCACCGGGCCGACCAGGCCCGCCACGTGGAACTCGTAGATCGCGGCCATCTGAATCCTCAGTCGGCCGTCTCGCCGATCCGGCGAACCTCGATCAGGTCCAGACCCAGGCTCTGCAGCCGGTTGATGATGCCGTGCAGCGCCGCCTGATCGGCGACCGGTCCGCGCATCACCGTGTGGGCCGGCACCACCTCGACCGAGAAGTTCTCGACCTCGTCGAGAACAGCGGCCGGGAGTTCACCGGAGACGCTGATCTCATATTCGAGCGTCGACATTCGCTTCCTCCAGGCCCCACTGTTGCGCGGACCCTGGTGGATTCCCGGCGTGAACCCCCACCAAACCGCAGGTGTCGATGCTCTCGCGGACCAGGCCGGGCCGCGTCACCCCGACCGGATGGTTGCCGCCTGGGCCGTCGCGACGCAGCCCGGTGTCGCGTGGCGGACAAGGTCGGCCACCGGCGGACGGTAGCCTGGGGCGGGTTCAGGGGCGCGCCCATCGCCGGCGACCGGACGGCGGTGATGTCGGACCTGTTGCGACGGCTCGTGGGGGCGATGAGGTGATCGGGTTGTCCGCTCCTGCGCGAGTGCCGTCCACGCTGCGATTCAGGCCCCCGTCGTCGCTGACGCCCAGGGTTCGGCGTCGCCGGCTCGAGGCCGCGCTGGACCGAGCCTTCGACACCGCGCTGACTCTGGTCAGCGCCGGACCCGGCTTCGGCAAGACCGTCACGTTGGCCTCCTGGGTCGAGCTGCGGCAGGTCGACCATGCCTTCGCGTGGCTCACCGTCGACCCCACCGACGACTCCCCGCACGCGCTCTGGTCGGACGTGCTGGCGGCCATCCGCGCCAGCGGCGCGGTGCCCGAGGGCAGCGCGCTCAACGAGATCAGCCCCGCCAGCGTCTTCGGTCCCCGCGAGGTGGACGGCATGCTGTCCCGGTTCGCCGACCTACGCCACCACCTCGTCCTCGTTCTGGACGACTTCCACCTGATCAGGAACCCGGAGGTGCTCGAGTCGTTCGCCGTGCTGCTGTCGCACCTGCCCGAGCGGCTCCGGCTCGTGTTGACCACCCGGGCGGATCCGCTGCTGCCGCTGCATCGGCTGCGGGTGGCCGGCCAACTCACCGAGATCCGCAGCCGCGAACTGGCTTTCACCCTCGACGAGGCGGCCGACCTGTTCGCCCTTGAGGGCTTCGAGCTGTCCGCTGATCAGGTGGACCACCTGCATCGGCGCACCGAAGGATGGGCGGCCGGGCTGCGGCTGGCCGCGATGTCCTTGGACCCCACCGACCTCGAGAAGAGCATCAGCCAGGTCACCGGCAGCGACCGGGCGATCGCCGAGTACCTGATCGGTGAGGTCCTGGACCGGCTGGACTCTGCGGATCGCGAATTCCTCCTCCGCACCAGCGCGGTCGACCGGCTGTGCGCCGATCTGGCGGACCGGCTCACCGACCGGACGGACGGTCAGCGGGTCCTGGACGACCTGCGAGCCACCAACGCATTCGTCACCTCGCTGGACGGCGACGACGTGTGGTTCACCTACCATCCGCTGCTGCGTGAGCTGCTCCGGCACCGGCTCCTCCTGGAGCACCGTGACCTCGTCCCCGAGCTGTACCGTCGGGCGGCGGACTGGCTGGCCGGTCACGGCGCACCCATCGAGGCGATCCGGTACTCGATCCGCGCCGGGGACTGGGACGGGGCCGGGCGCATGCTGCTGGCCTGCATTCCCAAGATCCTGTCCGTCGAGGCACCGGCCCTCGCCGCGGCGATCGAGCCGATGGCCAGGCGGGCCAACGAGGATCCAGGTCCGTTCGAACTGATCGCCGCAGCCGCCTTCCACGTGCAACGCCACGACTACTCCGCGATGCGGCAGAACACCCTGGACGGTCGGCAGTACTTGGATACGGCACCGGCCGAGGTGCGGCCCACCATCGCGGTGCTGCTGGACCTGTTCGAGGCGGCCGGGGCGCGCTCGACCGGTGACGCCGACCTGGTCGCCGAGCGATGCCGGGCAATCCTGCAGGTGCTGGAAACCACGCCACGCCGGGCGATCCCGCTGGCTCCACACTTCCGGGCGATCGCGACGACCAATCTTGGGGTCGGTCTGCTCTGGACCGGTGACCTGGACGCGGCCGACATCGCCTTCGGAGAGTCCGAACGGCAGTTGGCCGACCTAGGGATGGAGCTGACTCTGCTCAACACCAAGGCGTCGCAGGCGGTGGTCGACGCCATGGCCGGGCGCTACCGGCGGGCCGAGCGGCGGGCGCGTGAGGCGCTGGAGGTCGTCGAACGGCGCGGTTGGTCGTCCGAGACGCAGGGGCTGGCCCTGCATCTGGCCATGGGGATGGTCTGCTGCGCCCGGGGGCAAGCGGACCTCGCGGTCCGGGCGTTCGCTCGCGGCCTGGCTGTCGGCACGCCGCAGATGGATCGGATGGTCCGACTCGGGCTGGCCATCGGGTCGGTGGAGGCCGCCGTCCTGCGCAAGGACGTCGCGGCGGCGCTCGAGGCCGACGCTCGGGTGCGAGCCGGACTGGCCCGCACCGAGAACGCACCGGTGCGGCTGCGCCGGTGGGCTGCGATGGCCGGCGCCCAGGCGCTGCTGGCGGCCGGCCTGCCCGCCGAGGCCGTCGACCGGCTCGGCGAACCGGCCGACGATCGGGGGTTTTCCACCGCCTGGCAGCGCGTCTGGCTGGCGCGGGCCCAGCTCGAGCTCGGCTCGCTGCCGCGGGTCGAGGACCTGCTGCGTCCGGTGATCGAGCCGGGTTGGCAGTACCGCGAGCCGGTCGTGGCCGCCCGCCTGATCCTGGCGATCGTGGCTGCGAAGCAGCACAAGGACGGCCTGGCGCTGTCCCACCTGTCGACGGCCGTCGAACTCGCCCGGCCGGAAGGGATCCGCCGCCCCTTCCTGCAGCTGGGTGGCCGGCTGGCCGGGGTCATGCGGCGGTATCGGGTCCTCGACGGGGAACATAGTGCGTTCGTGGCCGAGTTCGTCGACGACCTGCGGGACGGTGTCGAGGAAGGCCGGCCGGTGGAGCCGCTCACCGAGCGGGAGATGGTCGTGCTGAAGTATCTGCCGACCATGCTGAAGGCCGGTGAGATCGCGGACGACCTTTTCGTGTCGGTGAACACCGTGAAGGCCCATCTGCGGTCGATCTATCGCAAGCTCGGTGTCAGCAACCGCCGGGAGGCGGTGGAGCAGGCCCGGGTGCAGGGGCTGCTGTAGGCCCACGCTTCCGCGTTGATCATGAAGGACGCGCCCTTATCCGGCGCGAATGAGGACGTGTCCTTCATGATCAACTCCAGGTTGCATCCGATCTGACCTTCCCGCACGGTAGGTGCACCAGACCAGCAGGACCGGCAGAAACGGACACGATGCCCCGGCATGCAGTGAGCGAAACCGACCAGCCGTCGTCGAACCGCCGCGCGGCGGTCC
>JBIOVW010000584.1:0-3615 GCA_044867945.1 Nakamurella sp.
CGCCGTGGACAGGTCGTGCCGAAGTCGGTCGGGATCGGGTGCTGCAAGTCGGCGACCGGGACGTCGGCCGCTACCGCACGGGCCTGGATGTGATCGACGAGCACAGCCCGCGGCCCTATCTGCATCCGCTGCGCACCCTGGACGGGATGACGGTCACCGACGCCGGACCGGCCGACCATCCATGGCACCTCGGCCTGGGCATCGCGGTGGCCGACATGCAGGGCAGCAATCTCTGGGGCGGGCCGACATACGTCCGCGACACCGGCTACCGACCGCGGCCCGACCACGGCCGGATCGAACCCGTCGTCGTCCTGGATTTCGCCGCGGCGATCGAGCAGACCCTGCGTTGGGTGGACGCTCGGGGATCGACCCGGCTGGTCGAGCGCCGGCGGCTGGCCTGGTCGCGGCCGGATGATCCGGCGGCGGACGGCGTCTGGCGACTGGACCTCACCACCGCCCTCGACGCGCAGGGCGACCCGGTGGCACTGGGCAGTCCGGCCAGCAACGGCCGACCGGGCGCCGGCTACGGTGGCCTGTTCTGGCGACTGCCACCGGTCGACGCTCTCGAGGTGCGGACGCCGATCGGCGAGGGTGAGGACGCCGTGCACGGCAGCATCGCGCCCTGGCTGGCGGTCCTGCTGCGGGCGGGAGACCGCCGGGCCACCCTGTTGATCGTCGCCGACCCGGAATCCGCCGATCCATGGTTCGTCCGGGTGTCGGAGTACCCCGGGGTGGGCGCCGCCTGGGCATGGGAGCGAGCGGTGTCCGTGGTCCCCGGACGACCCCTGCGGCGCAGCTACCGCTTCGCCATCGCCGACGGCCACCGGGACCCGCACGAGCTGATCACTCTCACCGCCCCGCACACCGGCGCCCTGCACGGCTGATTCCTGGCCACCCCAGCGGGGAATCAGAGCCGGCCGAACGGCGCCGAATAGGTGAATCGACCGGACGGCGGCGGCTCATCCGCCTGCAGCGGCAGCGCCTGGAAGTGCCCGCCCCAGGCGGGGTCCGGCGCCTCGATGCCGGCCTCGGTCGCGGGTCGAAACCCGAAGCGCCCGTAGAAGGCCGGGTCACCCAACAGCACGAGGGCCGGTTCCCCCGCCTGCCGAGCCCGGCCGATCAGTTCGGTCAGCAACGCCCGGCCGACGCCCTTGCCCTGGTCGGCCGGCCGCACGGCGACCGGCCCGACGCCGACCAGCGGTCGACCGGGGGCACGGCCGCCGGGCACGTCCAGCATGCCGTAGCTGCTGGTCACCTGTCCGACGATGCGGCCGTCACGCTCGGCGACCAGCGTCAGGTTCCGGACCAGGGCGGGATCCCGGCGCAGCTCGTCGTTCAGCCGCTCCTCGATCACCACGCCGTCCGTCGCCCCAAACGCGGACCGGATGATCTCCTGCACGGCCGCTGCGTCGCCGGGTTCCTCCGCACGAATCGTCAGCGTCACTGCGTGTCCTTCTCCCGGCTGTCCTGCTCGGCGAGCCGCGCCAGCATCCGGTTGTAGGCCTCGAGCTCCTCGTCGGCGCCGCGGTCCCCCATCCGGTCCGACCGACGCGCCTCCCGCTCATCGCTGCGGGCCCACTGGGTCATCAGCGCGATCATCACGATGATGATCGGGAGCTCGGTCGCCCCCCAGGCGATGGCGCCGCCGAGGCGCTGCTCGGCGACCAGATCGGTCACCCAGGGCAGGGCCAGGCCGCCGTAGTAGTCGGCGGCCATCGCGGAGTGCGAGTTCATCAGGGCCAGCCCGAAGAACGCGTGGAAGGGCAGCGCACCCAGCAGCAGCGCCAACCTGATCAGTGGCGACAGCTGCCGCGGCGACGGGTCGACGCCGATGATCACCCAGTAGTACAGGTAGCCGACGACCAGGAAATGCAGGTTCATCAGCACGTGGCCGACGTGCGAGGTGATCATCAGCTCGAACATCGAGGTGAAGTACAGGGCGTAGAACGAGACCACGAACAGCACGAAAACGACCAGCGGGTGCGTGACGAACCGGACGAACCGGCTGTGCATCGCGGACACGATGCCCTCGCGCAGTCCGGGCACCCCGGAGCGCCCGGCGGGCGGCAGCACCCGCAGTGCCAACGTCACCGGGCCGCCCAGCACCAGCAGGATCGGCGCCACCATGCCCAGCACCATGTGCGCGATCATGTGGATGGAGAACTCGGCGACGGCGTACCGGCCCAGGCCCGAAGACGTCGCAAGCACTATCATCAGGCAGCCGACGACCCAGGCGACGGTGCGCCCGGGTGGCCAGTGCACGCCGTTGCGGTGCAGCCGGCGCACCCCGACGAGGTAGAGGACGGTCGCGGCGATCGCGCCGGCGCCCAACAGCCAGTCGAAACGCCAGTCCACGATCAGGGTGATGAAGGTCGGGGGTCCGTTCAGCGGATAGCCAAGCGTCAGTTCGAGGTCCCCGGGGGCGGCGCCCGTCGGCGGCGGGGTGGCGGTCCGGGCCAGCGCGGACGCGACGCCGATGGTCGCCGCCATGATCAGCACCTCGACCACGGCGAGCCGGACCAGCGCACGCCGCTCGCCGCGGGCGATCGCCGGCAGCGTGCTCCGGCGGTGCAGGTACCCGGCGACACCCAGCATGATCAGCAGGCCCGCCTTGACCAGCACGAGCCGGCCGTAGGCGGTGGTCCACAGGTCGGCGAGGTAGCTGATCCGCAGCCACGCGTTGCCAAGACCGGACGCGGCCACCGTGACGAATGCGACAAGGGCGATCGACGAGAACCGACGGGCGACGACGTCCAGGTGCTTCACCCGTTGCCGGGCCAGCCCGAGGAAGGCGACCAAGCCGCCCACCCAGAGGCTGATGCCGACCAGGTGGTAGATCATGCTGTCCACCGCGATGTCGTGGTCGCCCGACGACGCGGAGTGTCCGGAGTCGGCCTGAGGCACAAGGGCCGCGAGCGCGAGCACCAGCAGCACCATCGCCCAGCCGGGATGCAGCACCGCGCGGGCCAGGATCGCGATGAGCAGCGCCGCGATCCCGGCGATGAGCGCGGCCCGGACGCTGTTCAGGGCGGAGATGCCGCTGATCACCCAGTCCGCGGACAACGACTGGTCGACGGGCCGGCCGAGCGTGTCGGACAGGGTGAGCGGGATCAGGGCGAACGACCCGACCGCCCAGACCGTGGCGGACAGCGACGCGGCCTTGACCGCCCGAAACCCGCCCACGTCCAGGAACCCGTTGCGCTGGGGCGGGTCCAGCCACGCGGCACCGAGCAACCAGCCGACGGTCAAGGCCGCGGAGAAGTCGACGATCGCCTTCACCGCCGGCAGGGCCAGCGCAGTGAACTCCCCCGCCGTCGGCAGTCCGGCGATCTCGGCCCTGGCCGGCACGATGGCGGCCAGCGCGGCGGCCACGGACCCGGCGATGCAGACGGCGGCGATGACGACGGCGGTGACCGACCAGGAATCGGGTCGGTTGTCGGTGCCCCTCGGTGTCACGTCACCGGCGTCGGGCGACGTCAACTTCGGCACGACTTCACGATACGTCCCCGGCATCCACCGGCCCGGCCCGACGCCGCGTCGGTCGGCCCCGCCCGAGCTTCGGCTCGGTCGGGCCTATCGCGTTTACGGGCATGCGGTGCTGACCCGGATCGCCGC
>JBIOVW010000585.1:0-7264 GCA_044867945.1 Nakamurella sp.
GGCCTGGGCGTCAAGTTCGGCGCGACCGACGTCGTCGCGGCCAGGGGTTCCGAGGCGGCGGCGGCCGTTTCCGAATTGACCGGAGGCCTCGGCGCGGACGGCGCGTGCGAGTGCGTGGGGACGGCGACGTCCTGGGACAGCGCGCTGTCGCTGGTCCGGCCGGGCGGCACGGTCGGCTGGGTCGGGGTGCCGCACGACGTCAAGGACGGCCTGCCCATCTGGAAGCTGTTCGACGGCAATGTGACCGTCCGCGGCGGCGTGGCCCCGGCCCGCCGCTACCTGCCCGACCTGCTGCCCGAGGCGCTGGCCGGCACCCTCGACCCGGGTCCGATCTTCACCGACAGCGTGCCGCTGGCCGACATCGCCGACGGCTACCGGGCGATGGACGAGCGGCGGGCGATCAAGATGCTGGTCCGGCCATGAGAAAGCCGGCCGAATGCCCCAGATGCCGGGAAAAGTTTCCGCTCGGGCGAATCTGAGGGCGGCGCGGCCGCCTCTGTGAAGCAGTAAGCCCGTGACCCACCGACCCGAAGGCGGAGACCCCATGGAAACCAGCATCCCCGGAATCCCCGACGATCCCGATCTGGATCCGACCACCGTGCCGTCCTGGGGCAACCGGGTAGCGACCACCGGACGGTTCGTCGTCGTGTTCGCGCGGGGAGCCGACGCCAAGACGGTCCTGGAGTCGACCGCCGGGCTGCGCAGCATCGCCGACTCTCGCGACTTCACCGCCCAGGCCGTCGATTTCGCCCAGACCGCGGGGTCGGACGCGGTCTGGTTCGACCGGCTCGGGGTCGCCGTGGTCTCCGCCGAGCCGGCCCAGGTCGGTGCATTGCGCTCGGTGGGCGACGCCGACGACGTGATCCTGTCGGTCTCCCCGGAACTGATCCATCACGTGCTCGATGGCTCCGAGTACGTCCAGGGCTACCGGGACGGGGTCAACGACCTCGCCGGTCGGCTGGGCACCACGGAGCGGACGGCCGCACGCACGACCGCGGCGGCCAAACCGCCGTACTCCGACAACGCCCAGTTCACCTGGGGGCTGCAGGCCACCGGGGCGTCCACCTCCCCGCAGTCCGGCGCCGGCATCAAGGTCGCCGTGCTGGACACCGGCTTCGACCTCCAGCATCCCGATTTCGTCGGCCGATCGGTCACCGGCAGGTCCTTCGTCCAGGGGCAGGAGGTGCAGGACGGCCACGGCCACGGCACGCACTGCGTCGGCACCTCCTGCGGACCGAAGACCCCGGGCACCGGGCCGCGCTACGGCGTCGCCCACGGCGCGGACATCTTCGTCGGAAAGGTGTTGGGCGACGAAGGTTCCGGTTCGGACTCGGGCATCATCGCGGGGATCAACTGGGCGGTGGAGAACGAATGCCACATCATCTCCATGTCGCTCGGAGCCGACGTCGCGCAGGTGCATCCGCCGTACACCGTGGTCGGCAAGCGCGCCCTTGACGCCGGTTCGTTGATCATCGCCGCCGCCGGCAACAATGCCGACCGCCGGGTCGGCAACTTCGGCTTCGTCGGCGCTCCCGCGAACAGCCCGTTCATCATGGCGGTCGGCGCCCTGGACCAGAAGCTGGACATGGCCTTCTTCTCCGCCCGCACCCTGCCCGACGCCAGGGGCGGGCAGGTGGACATCGCCGGTCCGGGCTTCCAGGTCTACTCGTCGTGGCCGATGCCGACCCGGTACCGGACCATCAGCGGCACCAGCATGGCGACACCGCATGTGGCCGGGATCGCGGCCCTGTGGGCGGAGCTCACCGAATACCGGGGACGGGACCTGTGGGCAACCCTGGCCCAGGACTCGCAGCGGCTGCTGCAGCCGTCGGTTGACGTCGGCGGCGGGCTGGCTCTCGCCCCGCAGTGACGGTGGCGAACAGGACATACCGCGCCGACCGCCCGGCGACCTACAGTGGGGTCATGACTCAGGTCACCGTGACCGTGGACGAGGCCCATCTGCGGTCGATCAGCACGGTTGCCCACTCGCTGGAAGCCAACGGCATGCACATCGACCGGGTGATGGAGCGGATGGGCTTCATCACCGGGTCCATTCCATCCGGCGCTGCGTCGACGGTGGCGTCGGCGCTGCGGTCCATCCCCGGCGTCGCATCGGTCGACCAGGACCTGACCTACCGAGTCGCACCACCGGAGTCCGAGGTGCAGTAGATCGGGCCGTCGTCCCGGCGACGGGCCGACCTCCTTCGCGTCGAGAGAGTTTCGTGCCGTCGTCCCACGGCTTGAAACAGCGCCGGCGCCCGCGGCGCGCAGGGTGGCCCCGCAGGTGCTGCAGCCGCTGGCCTGCGCCGACGTCGATGGACCGATGTCCCCTGTGCGCGCTGCCGGGGTGCACCCGGCGCTGACCCGCTGGCCCCGGCATACGGCAAACGCCCGGCCGGTGGTCCGGCCGGGGCGTTCGGGTGTCGCATATGTCGGCGCGCCGGGCGGCGCGGTTCACGATCGGACCGAGCGGGGCTCAGTGGGTGGTCAGGTCGTTGCCCATGTAGCAGTACGACTCCGGCTGGTGGTCCTCGAAGGTGTAGTACTGCTCGTATGTCTCGATGTACTCACCGCTGTAGTCGTAGTCGTACCCGTTCCACTGCGCGTACTGCACGTACACCGAGTAGTAGCCCGGGTCGAACGTCAGATCCGCGATGTTGTACGAGGCGTAGTAGCCGGCCTCCACCCAGGCGTCGTCCGTCACCCACTGCTCGGTGGAGTCGTCCCAGACCCAGATCTTGGCGTAGCTGCCGTAGTCCACGTCCGAGTTCGTGGTGAAGATCAGCGTGTCCCCGCCGCACTCCACGGTGGTGGTGAAATAGGCGTCACCGGTGACGGTGTCGGCGTGCGCCTCGCTCGCCGACCCGGCGACCGCGAACCCGATCAGCATCGCGGCGGTGGCCACGATGATGCCCGCCAGGCGGCGGACCAGGGTGCGGGCGGTACCGGAAACAGCGGTGGTGATGGTGGCCATGGTGTCCTCCTGAAGTCCTTGTTCTCGCCCTGTTGGGCTGCTGAACAAAGAATCGGTCGCACTGCTGAAGACCCACCGAAGGTTGGCTTAAGGCCTGCGCCCCGGTCCGAACCGGGTGCCGATCAGCCGGGGTGACGCCGCTGGTACCGGGAACGGGCGGCCGCGTGGGCGCTGCGAAGGAGTCCTTCCACCGCCGACCGGGTCGCCGGGCCGGGGTTCACCACGGCCAGCCAGCCGAGCCGACCGTAGACGGGGTGGGTGACGATGACGTCCGCCGCGCCGGGATCGACGGGCGAGCCGGAGTCACGGGGATCGTGACCGGTCCAGCGGCGGAACTCCGCCCGTCCGGCCGCGACGTTCACCCGGAACGCCCCGGGCCGGTCCAGCCCCGCGGCCGGCTCGTCCGGGTAGTTCTTGGTGACGACGGTCGCGAACGGCTGCCCCGGGGGCACGACTCCGTCCGGCGCGTAGTAGAAGAACCGGTCACCCCAGCTGATCTCCGGTGAGCCGTCGCCCGGCTGTGGTCGCAGGGTCAGCACGCCGCCGAGTGCCTCGATGAACTCGGTGATCTCGTCGACGGTCATGCCCTCCAGCGTTTCACTACAGTCCTTGTGGGGACTTTGACCGACCCGACGAGGGGAGGGACGATGCGAAGTCGCAACACGCGCCTGCGCACGGTGGATGTCGCCCGCCGGGTCGGCTGCTCCGTCCAGCACGTCCGCGACCTGGAACAGGCCGGCGTCCTGCCGCCTGCCGAGCGCACCGACAGCGGCTACCGGACGTACACCGAACGGCATGTTCAGGCCGCGCTGGCGTACCGGGCCCTGGCCAGCGGCGCGGGGCCGGCCGCCGCCCGGCAGATGCTCGGCGCCGCACACCGCGGCCGGTTCGACGGCCTGCTGGCCCAGCTCGACGCCGCCCATGCCGCACTGGACACCGAGCGCCACGAGCTGGAGCTGGCCGTGCGCGCCGCCAGGGCGATCGATGCCGAGCCCATCGAGCAGGTCCGGTCGTCGGACTCCATGGGCCTCTCCGAGTTGGCGCACGCTCTGGGTGTGCGGCCGTCCACCTTGCGGCACTGGGAAGCGGAAGGGTTGCTCGTGCCCGCCCGTGCACCGGGGCACAGCTACCGCAGCTATCCGCCGGACGTCGTGCGTGACGCCCGAGTCGTGCATCAGCTGCGTCGGGCCGGCTATGGCATCGCGGCGTTGCAGACCCTGCTCCCCCAGCTCCGCCGAGCCCATCGATGGGAGGACCTCTCGACGGCGCTCGCGCAACGGCAGGCGAACATCGACCAACGATCACGCGCCCTGCTGCGCGGTGGTGCCGCGCTCGATGCCATCCTCGATCCTGCGCCTGGCCATTCCGACCAGCCACCGCCCCCGGCCCAGCGCCCGGATTGAGCGGTATGACAACCATCATCGCGAGCCGTCGGCACGCGGGAGGTGCTGCGCGGTCAGGGCTTGAGCACGAGCTTGCCGGTGGTCCGCCGACCCGCCAGGTCCTCCTGCGCCCGGGCTGCCTCAGCCAGCGGGAACACCCCACCGATGCGCACCTCGAGCTTTCGATCGGCCACCCAGCCGAACACGTCGGCCGCCCGGCCCAGCAACTCCTCGCGCTCCTCGGTGAAGTGGTCCACCGTCGGCCGCGTGAGCTTCAATGACCCGCCGCGGTTGAGCCGCTGGATGTCGAACGGCGGCACCTGGCCGCTGGCTCCCCCGAACAGCACCATCATCCCGCGCCTGCGGAGCGAGTCCAGGGAACCGTCGAAGGTCGCCGCACCCACGCCGTCGTAGACCACGTCGACACCCTGGCCACCGGCGAACTCCCGTGCCTTGGCAGGGAAGTCGTCGTAACCCACGATCACCTCGTCGGCACCCGCCCGCCGGGACAGCTCGGCCTTGTCGGCGGTGGACACAGTGGTCACCACCCGCGCGCCCAGCAGCTTGGCAATCTGGGTGAGCAGCAGGCCGACTCCGCCGGCCCCCGCGTGGATGAGCACGTTGTCACCCGGCTCGATGCGGTAGACGTCGGTCGCCAGCGCGTGCGCGGTGAGCCCCTGCAACGGCAGCGCCGCCGCCTGCTCGTCCGAGACCCCCTCGGGCACCGGGATGAACCGTTCCGCCGGTCCGACGGTGACCTCCGCGTACGAGCCGGGCACCGTCAACCACGCCACCCGGTCCCCCACGGCGACTCCCGACACCCCGTCGCCGACCGCGATCACCTGCCCGGCACCCTCCCGGCCGGGCACGAACGGCACAGTGATCGGGTAGACGCCCTGCCGGTGGTAGATGTCGATGAAGTTCACCCCGGCCGCCGCCACCTGCACCGCGATCTGCCCGGCGGCCACTTCGGGAGCGTCGATCTCGCGGTACTCCAGTACCTCCGGGCCGCCGGTGGCGTTGATCTGGATCGCGTGCATCAGGCCCTCACCCATGTTCGCTCAGCCTTTCTCCCGGCCCGCCGGACCGGATGTGGTTGGTGTGTCTCGATTCTCGCTGTCGGTCTGCCCGCGGATGGTACGGCGCAGTTTCGGCACCCGTTCGGCCAGCACCCGTTCGGCGCCGTACCCGGTCGGCCGGTAGTAGTCCCGCCCGACGAGCTCGTCGGGCGGATACTGCTGCGTGACGACGGCGCCGGGGTGGTTGTGCGGGTACGCGTACCGCTGGGCGTTGCCGAGCCGCTGTGCGCCCGGGTAGTGCCCGTCCCGCAGCGCAGGTGGCACCGAACCGGCGCGGCCCTCCCGCACGTCCGCCATCGCGGTATCGATCGCGGTGATCACCGCGTTCGACTTGGGCGCGGTGGCCAGATGAATGGTGGCCTGCGCCAATGCGATCCGCGCCTCCGGCAGACCGACCAGCTGCACCACCTGGGCGGCGGCGACCGCGGCCGGCAAGGCGGTCGGGTCGGCCATGCCGACATCCTCGGAGGCGTGGATCATCAGCCGACGGGCGATGAACCGGGGGTCCTCGCCCGCCTCGATCATCCGGGCCAGGTAGTGCAGCGCGGCGTCCACGTCGCTGCCCCGGATCGACTTGATGAAGGCGCTGGTGACGTCGTAATGCTGGTCGCCTGACCGGTCGTAGCGCACCGCGGCCCGGTTGACCGCTCGCTCGACGGCGGCCAGGTCGATCTCTCGCGGCCCGGCTTCCTCGACAGCCGGCTCGATCGGGTCGCGATCGTCGAGCTCGCGCACCGACTCGGCGGCCGCCTCCAACGCGGTCAGCGCTCGCCGCGCGTCCCCGCCGGCCAGCGCGACCAGATGCGCCGCGGCCTCGTCCGTGATCGTGAACGCCCCCGCCAGGCCCCGTGGGTCGAGCACGGCCCGATCGATCAACGCGCCGATGTCGTCGTCGGTCAGCGGCTGCAGCTGCAGGATGAGCGAGCGGGACAGCAGCGGCGAGACCACCGAGAAGAACGGGTTCTCGGTGGTGGCCGCGACCAGCACGACCGTCCGGTTCTCCACCGCGGCCAGCAACGAATCCTGCTGAGTGCGGGAGAAGCGGTGTACCTCGTCGATGAACAGCACCGTTTGCTCGCCGGTGGTGCGCAGCCGGGACGCCGCGTCCGCGATCACCGCGCGCACCTCCTTGACGCCGGCCGAGACCGCGGACAGCTGCGCGAAGTACCGGCCGGTGGACCCGGCCACCAGGGTGGCCAGCGTCGTCTTCCCGGTTCCCGGTGGCCCGTACAGCAGCATCGACGACGGCGCGCCGCCCTGCACCAGCCGGCGCAGCGGGGCACCGGGACCGAGCAGGTGCTGCTGGCCGACCACCTCGTCGAGAGACCGCGGCCGCATCCGTGCGGCCAGCGGCGCGTGCGGGTCGACCGGTCGGTCCGGCCTCCAGGAACCTCCGCCGGCGTGACCCGCCTGACCGGTTGACCGGTCGTCGCCGCGGTCGCTGGTCACCGCGAACAGGCCGGGCTCGTTGGGTCCCACCGGGCAGACGCTACGCGTCGCACCCGAGCCGGGCACGGGTGGGCCAGCACAAGTCGATCATGGAGAACACGCCCTCAAGCCGGCCGGATATGGGCGTGTTCTTCATGATCGACTTTGGTGGGAGCCGGGGAATAGGCTCGGGACGTGGCCGGCCAGCCGCCCGACGCGGAACGGGTTCGTACGGCCGAGGTCATCGCGGCGTTGTCCTTGGCGACCGACCTCGGAATGGGGTTCCCGCTGGAACACAGTCTGTCCAGCACGTTGGTGGCAATGCGACTCGCCGATCGGCTCGGCGTCGACGAGGCGACCCGGTCGCAGACCTATTACGGCTCGTTGCTCGTCCACATCGG
>JBIOVW010000586.1:0-2376 GCA_044867945.1 Nakamurella sp.
CTCTTCCGATCTCAACAAGTACGCCGAGGGCTATCCCGGACGCCGCTACTACGGCGGCTGCGAGAACGTCGACGTCATCGAGTCGCTGGCCATCGAACGGGTGAAGGCCCTGTTCGGGGCGGCTTTCGCGAACGTGCAGCCACACTCCGGCGCGACGGCGAACGCGGCCGCGATGGCTGCGCTGATCAAGCCGGGCGACACCATCCTGGGTTTGTCCCTGGCCCACGGCGGCCACCTGACACACGGCATGCGGATCAACTTCTCCGGTCTGCTGTACAACGTGGCCGCATACGAGGTGTCCAAGGAGGACTACCGGATCGACATGGACCAGGTCAGCGAGCTGGCCCGTCAGTACCAGCCGAAGCTGATCATCGCCGGCTGGTCGGCCTATCCCCGCCAGCTGGACTTCGAGCGGTTCCGGATGATCGCCGACGACGTCGACGCGCTGCTGCTGGTCGACATGGCGCATTTCGCCGGTCTGGTGGTCGCCGGCCTCCATCCGAACCCGGTGCCCTTTGCGCACGTGACGACCACCACCACGCACAAGACGTTGGGCGGCCCGCGGGGCGGCGTCATCCTGTCCAATGACCCGGCGATCGCCAAGAAGATCAATTCGGCGGTGTTCCCCGGCCAGCAGGGTGGTCCGCTGGAGCACGTCATCGCGGCCAAGGCAGTGGCCTTCAAGATGGCCGCCGACCCGTCGTTCACCGAGCGGGCCGAGCGCACCCTGCTCGGCGCACGGCTGCTGGCCGAGCGCCTCATCCAGTCCGATGTCGCGGAGGCCGGCGTGCGGGTGCTCACCGGCGGCACCGACGTGCACCTGGTGCTGGTCGACCTGCGCGAGTCCGACCTGGACGGGCGGGCCGCGGAGGACCGGCTGCATTCGATCGGCATCACCGTGAACCGCAACGCGGTGCCGTTCGACCCGCGGCCGCCGATGGTGACCTCGGGGCTGCGCATCGGCACGCCGGCGCTGGCCACCCGTGGGTTCGGGGCGAGCGATTTCGTCGAAGTGGCCGACATCATCGCGCAGGCGCTGACCGCCCCGGTCGGCGACCTGGACCCGGCCGTGCAGGCCGCTCTGCGGGCCCGCGTCACAGCGCTGGCCAACGCCCACCCGCTGTACCCCGGGCTCGGGGTGGTCGCGTGACTCAGGGCGGGCGCGAGGGCTTGCGCGCGGAGCGGATCGTCACCTCCGGCACGTTCGGCCTGGACGGCGGCACCTGGGACGTCGACAACAACGTGTGGTTGCTCGGCGACGACGAGGAACTCATCGTCATCGATCCGGCGCACGACGCCGACGCCATCCTGCAGGCGCTGCACAGCCGGCGGGTGGTCGCCATCGTCTGCACGCACGGGCACAACGACCACATCGGGCAGGCGCCGATGCTGGCCGAATGGACCGGCGCGCCGATCCTGCTGCATCCGGCCGACGCCCCGCTGTGGGGGATGACCCACCAGGGCCGGTATCCGGACGTGGACCTCTACGACGGCAAGTCGATCACGGTGGCCGGGGTGGAGGTCGAGGTGCTGCACACGCCGGGTCACTCGCCCGGTTCGGTGTGCCTGTACGTGCCGGCGCTGGGCACCGTGTTCACCGGGGACACGCTGTTCAACGGCGGTCCCGGCGCGACCGGCCGTTCGTTCTCGGACTTCCCGACGATCATCGACTCCATCAAGCATCGGCTGCTCACCCTGCCGCCGGACACGGTGGTGCGGACCGGCCACGGGGACGACACGAGGATCGGCGCCGAAGCTCCGCACCTGGACGAATGGGTGGTCCGCGGGTCCTGAACACTGGCTCGAGCGTCCCCGGACCGACCGCCGACCCCGCCTACCGGATCGACCGGGCACCATGGTCGGCATGCCTTCGATGGTCAAGGGAACCAATCTGCCGTTGTCCGCGCCCGCCGTCCGCTGCGTGCTGCGTTGGTCGGCCGGGCCGGGCGTGCCCGATGTCGACGCCTCCGCGCTGCTGCTCGACGAGCGGGGCAAGGTCCGCGGGGACCACGACTTCATCTTCTACAACCAGCCCGGCCACCCGTCCGGTGCGGTAGGTCACGACGGAAAACGTTCCGCGTCAGGTGGTTTCGCCGACACCATAGCTGTCGACTTGAGCGGACTCGAGCCCGGCGTGGATCGGGTGGTGATCGCTGCCTCGGCCGAGGGCGGCACGTTCGGCCAGGTACCGGGCCTCTCGCTGACCGTCACCGATCGCGCGGGCGCACCGCTCGCCGAGTTCGCGATCACCGACGCCTCGACGGAGACGGCATTCGTGTTCGGGGAGCTGTACCGGCGGGCCGGTGCCTGGAAGTTCCGCGCCGTCGGCCAGGGTTACGACAGCGGATTGCGGGGTCTGGCCACCGATTTCGGCAT
>JBIOVW010000587.1:0-4227 GCA_044867945.1 Nakamurella sp.
CATATCCCGGAGCGTCGTCGTCCTCCTCGGCCACGTACTTCGAGTACAAGGCGTAGGGGTCGTCGTCATCGTCGTCGTCATCGGCGACCGGCGGGCTCGATTGATAGTGCTGCGACCCGCCGGTGAGTTCGCGCTGCAAGGCGTCTACGTCGATCGACGAGGTGTGGTACTTGAGCTCCCGCGCGACCTTTGTCTGCTTAGCCTTCTGCCGGCCTCGCCCCATGGCGGACCCCCTTGCAGTAAGAAGCGGGGCGGCCGATGACGGCGGCCCCGGAATCAGGTGTGTTTCGTGGTTCCAACAGTACAGGCTTCGTCGGACTGTTCCCACACCCACCCGGCGTGTGCGCCGGCACTCGACCGGCGTGTCGGAGATCAGGCGGCCGGGTCAGAAGAGGCCCCGGGCCACGGTGACGGTGCCGACCGGTTCGCCGCCGCCCAGCACCACGCCGACCGCGAACTCGGCCAGCAGTTGCTGCGCCTCCGGCGTGGTCGACGTCACGCCCATCCGGCGCAGCGCGGCGACGAGCACCGGCATCCGGGCCCGGTCCCCGCCGTCGGCGATCTTCACCGCGACGCAGCGGCCGTCCGGCAGCGCCGCGCAGTGCACCCCCTCCGCGCCGCCCTTGACCAGCAGCCCGGGGAAGGCCCGCATCAGTCGGGTGTCGTCCCGCCCGGAGCCGCCGACCATCTCGGGAAACGCCCGCATCGCGTCGGCGACCCGCCGCTCCGGGGTGCCCTCGGGTGCGGCGTTGACGGTGCCGAACCCGCGGGCCAGGGCGGTCAACGACACGGCGAACAGCGGCGCCCCGCAGCCGTCGATGCCGACCGCCGCCGGTTCTTCCCGGGTGAGCCGGGCGACCACGTGCACCACCCGCCGCTGCAGCGGGTGCGCCGGATCCAGGTAGTCCTCGGTCGACCAGCCGTTGCGCACCGTGGCGGTCAGCATGCCCGCGTGCTTGCCGGAGCAGTTCATGTAGATGCGACGGGGCTCACCCTCGGCCAGCAGGACCGCCCACCTCGCCGTCTCCTCGAGCGGGAGCGCCGGCGGACACCCCAGGTCGTCCTCGGTCAGGTTCGCCCGCGCCAACATCGCGAACGCGCGATCCACGTGCATCGGCTCGCCGGAGTGGGAGGCGGCGGCCAGGGCCAGGTCGGCGTCCCGCAGGTCGGCGCCGCACTCCAGCATCGCCGCCGCCTGGAACGGCTTGTTGGACGAGCGGGGGAACATCGGCGTGCTGACGTCGCCGAGGCCGAATTCCAGAGACCCGTCGGCGGCGGTGATCGCGACCGAGCCGTAGTGGGTGCTCTCGTGCACGCCCGAGCGATGGACGTGCACCAGTTCGACGGGGGCGGTCGTCACGCTCGACTCCTTCGCTGCCCGGGCACGATCAGCCGATGCGCCAGCGGGACCGGGCCGCCCGGCTCTGGGCGGCCGGTCGTCCGGCGATCCGGGCCAGGCCGCCGGCGCGGGCGACCAGGGCGGCGTCGTCGCGTCCGCGTGGGCGCGGATCGCCGCGCAGGTCGGTGGCCGGTGGGTCGGGTGGGGACAGCGCGGTGCCGACCAGGACGTCGGCGCCGACCGCGAGGGCGGTGAAGAGCACCGGCACGGCGGCGCTCCCGCGACCCCCGAAGCTGACCGGAGCGTCCGCTTCGGCGGCGATCCGGGCCACCTCGGCGGCCAGGGCGGCGGGAGCCGGACCTTCGTCCAGCACGATCTCGGCGAAGTCCGGCGGCAGCCGGTCGACCAGGTCGGCGCCGGGATGGTTGGGGTCGGTCGTGACCACCAGATCGGTCTGCCGACGCAGGCCGGCGACCGTGGCGACGAAATCGGGCTGGTCGAGGGCGAGATGGATCCGGGTCGCCCCCACCTGCTCGGCGTCGATGGCCACCCGCAGCAGATGGCCGAGCTCGGCGGCCGCTGGGGCCAGGCTGATCAGAGTATGGGGTTCGGTCACGCCGCCGCCTTTCCGGAACGCCTCGCAGGCTCGGCGACCCGGACGCGGCGCCGGCGTCTGTGCCCATGGTTCGCTCGGCAAGCCTCGCTCACGCTTGTTCCAGAAGCTGACGCAGCACGGCCGGGTCGATGTTGCCGCCCGACACCACGGCCACGGTCCTTCCGGGCGGCAGCCGATCGCGGTGGTGCAGGAACGCGGCGGTCGACACCGCGCCGCTGGGTTCGGCGACCAGCCGGGCCTGCAGGATCAGCCTGCGGGTGGCGTCGGCGATCTCCGCCTCGGTGACCGTCACGATGTCGTGGACCTGGCTGCTGATGTGCGCCCAGGGCAGCTCGCCGACGGAGAACGTGCGCAGGCCGTCGGCCATCGTCCTGGCGGTCTGTGCCGGTGTCCACGGGATCCGACGCCCGGCTCGGAACGACTCGGCGGCGTCCCCGGCGAGTTCCGGCTCGACCCCGATGACCTTGGCGTGCGGGGCGAGCGCGGTGATCGCCGCCGCCACCCCCGAGATCAGTCCGCCGCCGGAAACCGGCACCAACACCACGTCGACGTCGGGCAGGTCCTCGGCAATCTCCAGGCCGACCGTGCCCTGTCCGGAGATGACGTCGGGATGATCGAACGGCGGGATCATCGGTTTGCCGGTCTGTGCGGCCAGCTCCTCCGGCCGGCTGAACCGCTGCTCGACCGGGACGAGCTCGACCGATGCGCCGAGGTCGCGGGTCGCCTGCACCTTCCTGTCCGGCGCGTTGTCCGGGATGACGATGTGCGCCTGCGTCCCGAACGCGCGGGCGGCATAGGCGACCGCCTGTGCGTGGTTGCCCGACGAGTGGGCCAGCACGCCACCCGCCCGAGCCGCCGGGTCGAGCCGCGCGATCGCGGTGATCGCACCACGGATCTTGAACGCGCCGATCGGCTGGAGGTTCTCCGGCTTGAGCCAGAGTTCCGGCCACGGCGAGGGGAGGAGTGGAGTCCGGACGGCATACGGCCTGATCAGGGTGGCCGCATCGGTGATCAGGTCCAGGGTGACCAGGTCCGGCACGCTCAGCCCCGCCGGATCTGGCGCAGCGCCCGCCGGTCGATCGCGGACACCGGAGTCTGCCGGTCGGCGTCGTCGAGCGCGTCGTCGGGATCGATCGCTGCGTCGATGTCGCCCACCAGCAGCGGGGTACCCGGCTCGACGGCCCTCTTGACCAGGGCCAACGCGATGGGGCCGAGCTCATGATGCTGCGCGACGGTGCCCAGCCGGCCGACGGCGCGCCCGGCGCCGGTGGTCACCGGATCGCCAACCTCCGGCAGGGTGCCGGCGGACCCGTCGAGATTGAGCATGACCAGCCGGCGGGGCGGGCGGCCCAGGTTGTGCACCCGGGCGACGGTCTCCTGTCCCCGGTAGCAGCCCTTGTTCAGGTGAACAGCGGACTGCAGCCAGCTGACCTCGTTCGGGATCGTCCGGTCGTCGGTGTCCACGCCCCAGCGGGGCCGCCGGGTGGGGATGCGCAACGCGTCGGCCGCCCAACTGCCGGCCGGGATGGCACCCGCGGCGATCAACGTCGCTGCGGTCCGGCCCAGTGTGTCGCGGGGGAGGACCAGGTCGATGCCCGCATCCGTGGTCCGACTGAAACCGCCGCCCGGTAGGGGGCCGCCGGGCTCGACGTCGAACGCGTCGCGGATCACGGCGGACGCATTCGGCCCGGCCACCGTCAGGATCGCGAACTCGGTCGGGGTGAGATCGACCTTGGACCAGAATCGCATGCCGTCCAGGTAGGCGGTGAGTGCGGCGCCGGCGCCTGGCTCGGTGTCCAGGTGCACGACACCGTCGTGGTGGGTGATCACCGCGTGGTGCTCGACGTGCCCCTGCGGGGAGAGCACCAGCGCCTCGGTGGTGGCGCCCTCGGCCAGGTCCGTCAGGTGCTGGCTGGTCAGGGTGTGCAGCCAGGTCAGCCGGTCGTCGCCGGTGACGGTGATCACGTCCCGGTTCGATCGGTCGTACAACGCCGCGCCGGTCTCGGCGGCGCGTTGCTCGGCGACCGGGTCCCCGTAGTGCCAGGCGATGCCGGCATCGATGCCCGGGGCGGCGACGGCTCCGGGCCGGGCCAGCAGGGGGGAATGTGGTCGGACGTGCGGTGTCGCCATGCCGCCCATGGTAGGCAGCATCACGTCGCCGGTACGCGGGCCTGCTGTCGTGGCCCGCCCTGCGCGCGCCCCCTTTTCGCAGTTGATCATGGACAACACGCCCTTATTCGGTCGGAATGAGGGCGAGTTCTTCATGATCGAC
>JBIOVW010000588.1:0-3449 GCA_044867945.1 Nakamurella sp.
GGACGGTCGCGGGCGCCTCGTGCTCGGCGTCCTGGCCGTGCCCGCGCGCCTCGAAGCCCACCGCGTCGACCGCCGCGTCGACCTCGGACTCGCCGAGGATCTCGGCGATCTGGTCGCCCGGCTCGCCCTTGCTGACGTCGATGGTCTCGCAGCCGAAGCTGCGGGCCTGCGCGAGCCGCTCGGGGATGAGGTCGCCGACGATGACGACCGCGGCGCCGAGCAGCTGCGCCGAGTGCGCGGCCGCGAGGCCGACCGGCCCGCCGCCCGCGACGTAGACCGTGCTCCCCGTTGTCACCCCGGCGCTGACGCAGCCGTGGTAGCCCGTCGGGAAGATGTCCGAGAGCATGGTCAGGTCGAGGATCTTCTCCAGGGCCTGATCGCGGTCCGGGAACTTCAGCAGGTTCCAGTCGGCGTAGGGCACCAGCACGTACTCTGCCTGGCCACCGACCCAGCCACCCATGTCGACGTAGCCGTAGGCCGAGCCGGGGCGGTCGGGGTTCACGTTCAGGCAGATACCGGTCTTGCCCTCCTTGCAGTTCCGGCAGCGCCCGCAGGCGATGTTGAACGGCACCGAGCAGATGTCGCCGACCTGGATGAACTCGACTCCCGGGCCGGTCTCGATGACCTCACCGGTGATCTCGTGGCCGAGGACGAGGCCCTCGGGGGCGGTGGTGCGGCCGCGCACCATGTGTTGGTCGGACCCACAGATGTTGGTGGTGACCACCTTGAGAATGGCGCCGTGCGGCACCTTGCGCCCGACGTTCAGCGGGTTGACGCCCGGGCCGTCCCTGAGTTCGAAGGTGGGGTACTCGATGTCCTGGACGGCGACCTTCATCGGTCCCTGGTAGGTCACTGCGCGGTTGCTGGACATGCGTGCTCCTCGTCATTGAGGTGGATGCCCGCCCCGCCCGTGCGGGGCAGGTCACGATTCCGTTACCCACCCTATGCACTTGCCCGGACACCGCATCTGGCAAACGGATGGTCGTTGTCTGCGCGGAACGAGCGTGCGGCGTGGCCCAGAGTGACCGGTCAGGATGGGTCCGTGCGAGCAACCATGCGGGCGGCGGTGTACGAGCGGGTCGGTGAGCGGCCCCGCGTCGATGTGGTGCCTGTCCCCGAGTGCCCGCCGGACGGGGCGGTCGTGCGGGTCGAGGCGACCGGGGTGTGCCGGTCCGACTGGCACGCCTGGCGTGGCCATGACCCGGTTCCGTTGCCGCACATACCGGGTCACGAATTCGCCGGGACGGTTGCGGCGACCGGATCGCTCGTCCGCCGCCGGCTGGTGGGCGCCCGGGTGACCGCACCGTTCGTCAACGGTTGCGGCACGTGCGCGTGGTGCCGGGCGGGCCAGGCCCAGGTCTGTCCGGAGCAGACGCAGCCCGGGTTCACCCATCCGGGCTCGTTCGCCGAGTACGTCGCCGTCCGGGCCGCCGACTTCAACCTCGTCGAGCTGCCCGGCGGGGTGGATGCGGTCACCGCCGCAGCCCTCGGCTGTCGGTTTTCCACCGCTTTCCGCGCCCTCACGGCGCATGCGACGGTGGGCGGCGGGACCGAGGTCGCGGTGTTCGGCTGCGGCGGGGTCGGGCTGTCCGCGGTGATGATCGCCGTCGCGTTCGGCGCCAGGGTGACGGCCGTGGATCTCTCGGACACCGCGCTCGGCCGGGCTCGGGACCTGGGTGCGGCGGTGACGATCCGGTCCGCGGACGCCGCCGAGGACGTGGTGGCCGCCACCGGCGGCGGGGCACACGTGAGCGTCGACGCCCTCGGTTCCGCGGGCACCGAGGCGGCCGCCGTGCGGAGCCTGCGTCGGCGCGGCACGCACGTCCAGATCGGCCTGATGCTCGGCGCGGCCGCCGCCGCGCCGCTGCCCTGGGACCGGGTGATCGGGTGGGAGCTCACGGTGGCCGGCTCGCACGGGATGGCGGCCGCCGACTATCCGGCGATGCTGCAGCTGGTCGAATCCGGCCGGCTGCAGCCCGCACGGCTGATCGGCGCCGAGGTGGATCTACCGGGGGCGGCCGACGCGCTCGTGTCGATGGACGAACCGACGAGCGCCGCGGACGGGATCATCATCGCGCGTCCGTGACCGCTCGAACCGGACTTGTTCCTGCCTTGCCGGATTGCGGATGTCACCCCGGGGGCGTTCGGGCCATCCTGTTCAGTGCAGGACGAGGCCGGAGCGGGAGGTCACCATGACGAACGCAGCGCCCCCGGCGCCCAGGTTCCGTATCTGGCCGCCCTTCGCCGTCGCCGTGCCGTGGCTGCTCGGATTCGGTGCGGGAAAGGCGATCGGCTGGTCGTACCAACCCTGGCCGGCCGGTAGCTGGCTGGGCTGGATCCTCGTCGCCGCCTTCGCGGTCTGGAACGGCTGGTGCCTGATCCTGTTCGCGCGGCACCGGACCGGCCTGCTGCCCGGCCAGGCGAGCACCGAGCTGCTGACCTCCGGCCCGTACCGGGTCACCCGGAACCCGCTGTACGTCGGGCTTCTCGCGCTGTACGTGGGCACGGCGCTGCTGGCCGGCTCCCCGGGTGCCCTGGTGGCGACCCCGCTGGCCTGGGCCGGGCTGCACTGGGGCGCGGTGCTCCCCGAGGAGAGCTACCTTCGGACCCGCTTGGGCGAGCCGTACCGACGGTACTGCCGGCGGGTCCGCCGCTGGGTGTGAGTTGACGGCTCAGGCGCGCATCCGGCCGACGATGCCAGTGTCGTAGTGCCCGGAGACGAACTCGGCGTTGTCCAGCAGTTCGGCGAAGAACGGCAGGTTGTTCTTCGGACCGGCCACCACGAACCCGGCGACCGCCGCCCGCGCGCGTTCCAGAGCCTGTTCACGGGAGGCGCCGTGCACGATCAGCTTGGCCATCAGCGAGTCGTAGTACGGCGTGACGGTGGTGCCGGCCGCGAAACCGGCGTCCACCCGGACACCCTCGCCGGCCGGCTCGACCCAGTCCTTGACTGCACCGGGGCCGGGCAGGAACCGCTTTGGATCCTCCGCGTTCACCCGGAACTCGATGGCGTGCCCGGTCACGGTCACGGCGTCCGGGTCGAAGGTGATCGGTTCGCCCGCGGCGATCAGTAGCTGCTGGCGCACCAGGTCGATGCCGGTGACCGCTTCGGTGATCGGGTGCTCCACCTGCAGCCGGGTGTTCATCTCGAGGAAGACGAAGTCCTGGGCGGCCTCGTCGACCAGACACTCGACCGTGCCGGCGCCCACGTAGCCGACCGCCTCGCCGGCCCGGACCGCCGCGGCCAGCATCCGTTCACGCAGCTCGGGACCCACTGCCGGGGAAGGGGTTTCCTCGGCCACCTTCTGATTCCGACGTTGCACCGAGCAGTCCCGCTCGCCGAGCGCGAGCACCCGACCGTCGGGCAGACCGAGGATCTGCACCTCGACGTGCCGGGCCACCGGCAGGAACCGCTTTGGATCCTCCGCGTTCACCCGGAACTCGATGGC
>JBIOVW010000589.1:0-14857 GCA_044867945.1 Nakamurella sp.
AGACCGGTCGTGGCGGCCGCCGAGTAGCGCAGATCTCCGGTCAGCTCGTCGGCCCTGGCACCGGTGAAGTCCAGGCCGACGATCGGCCCCGGCAACGGCAGGAACGGGCCCCGGTAGCCGTCCACCCGAACGGTCAGCTCGACCGGGGCGGCGTTGGCCGGCGCCGGACGCTGCGGACCGATCCGCACGAACGGGCCCTCGGCCTCGCTCAGCCGGAACTGCCGACCGTCGTAATCGTCCAGGGCGGCCAGCCGGAGCCGCGCTCCGGTGGGCAGACCCCGTACCACCAGCTGCACCTCGTCGGCGTGGTCCTTGGTGTAGCTGCGGAACAGCGACAGCGGACTGTCGAACGCGGTCGGATCGACCGGCGCCTGGACCACCTGCCGCAGCGCCACCCGGTCCGCCGTTCCACCGGAGGCCACCAGGCCGGCGACCACGGCGGCCACCGTCAGGATCGCCCCGGACAGCGCCAGCCGACGCAGCGCGGGCGCACCGTCGGTGCCGGCCACCCGGTCCCGGACGAGCTGGGCGGCGGCGGCCCGCTCGGCGAGCCGGGCCGCCCGCCCGCCGATCCAGACGACCCAGCCCAGCCCCACCGTCAACATCGCCGCGGCCACCACGACCAGGATCCACGGAGCCGAGGTGACGTCCGCGAACAGGGCGAACGCCACAGCGGCGGCCGCGGGCCCGGTCAACGCGAGCGCCGGCCGGCGGGTGGCGACCAACACCCCACCGACGGTCGCCCCGAATGCGGCGATCAGCAGTGGAGGGACCAACAGGCCGCCGGTCACCCCGGTCGGTGTGGCCACGGTCAGAAGGTCGCGCCACCCATCGAAGGCACCGACCACGACCGCGGACATGGCATCGCGGGAGGGCAGGATCTGGAGTACCCGGGCCTGCGGCGCAATGACCAGCGCGCCCAGGACCAGCACGCCGAGCGGAATGAGCGGGATCGCCGGCCACCAGGGCAGCGACCACCGCCGCAGGACCCCCAGCACGGTCGCCGGCACCGCAGCGCCGACGGCCGCGGTGACCACCGGCGCGGTCGACCCGTACGCCGGCACCAGCAGCAGGGACCCGACCACCACCAGCCCGACGACCACCGCCAGGTCCGCCCACGGCCACCACCGGCCGCTGCCGATCGCGATCCGGCTGCGCCCCGGCCCCCGGACCCGCCCGCTCACCGACGCGCCCCCCCAACGCACACGATCCTCATGCCGCCGCCTCGCGCAGCGCGAACGGCAGTTGAGCCACATCCTCTACCGTCAACACAGATCCGGCGGCCAGGTGACCCAGCACCGCGGGGTGCGGCGAGTCGGGTACCCGGGCCCGCACGGCGAGCACGGTGGCCCCGGGCGGGCACAGCCGGGCCGCCGCCCGCAACCGCGCCGGTTCCACGGTCGACCCGAAGACCAGCACCAGCAGGGAGGTCCGCGGGTGTCGCCGCGCCGCCGTCCGGGTCAGCGCAAGCAGGTCGGGTGCGCCCGCCGCCGTCCGGACGGGGCTGAACTGGTCGAGCACCCCCTCCGCGGTCGCCGAGCGGATCGGCGAACCCGCGGCATCGACCACGACGTCCCTGCGACGCCGGACCAGTTCGGCGACGATGGACGCCGCGCAGCTGACCGCGACCTCGAACTCCTCCGACGTCCCGACGTCCGTCCCGCCGGTGCCGGCGGCGATGCCGGAGTCGGTGCGGTAGTCGCCGGGGTTTCCGGCCAGCACCACCGCGACCAGGGACCGATGGGTCTGCAGGAACTCCCGAACCTGCAGGGTGCCGCTGCGGGCGGTGGACTTCCAGTGGATGAAGCGTCGGTCGTCGCCGGGAACGTACTCGCGCAGCGTGTGGAACGAAAGGTCGCTGGCGGTGCGGATGGTGGATTCCTCGCCGTCCAGGTCGCGGGTGAACCCGGGCAGCGGGTCCGGCAGGCGCACGGTGCGCGGATGCACGTAAACCTGCTCGGACACCGGCCATTGCACGATCCGCCGGATCAGGCCGAAAACGTCGCCCCGCACCGCCCTGGCCGGGCCCAGCTCGATGATCGTCCGTCGATGGGTGGGCAGAGGGATCACCAGCGGATGCGACGCGCCACCCGGCAGCGACGGCACCCGCACCTGGGCGGGCAGTCCGTCGACGTCCAGCTCAAGACGCAACGGCAGCATGCGCCGGGTCGACACGTTGCGCACGCCGACCCGGGCGACCGCGGGTTCGCCGACCACGAAGCGGGTCCGGGCCAGTTTCAGGTCGATCGCCACCGGCGACCGGCCGAGGGCCATCGTCACCGCGACCAGCAGCACCAGGCCCAGACCTGCCGCCACACCCAACCATTCGCGCCATCCGGTGACCGCGCCGAGGAGGGCCGCGACGGCGGCGACCAGGATCGTCGCCCGTCCCCGGGTCGTGACCGACCGCCAGGCCTCGGCCGGCCGCGAACGTCCGGTCGCCCCGGTGACCGGACCGCCCGGCGCCGGCGACTCCGCCAGGTCCGCCCCCGGGGCCGCCGCCGGGTCCGGCCCCGGGTCCGCAGGCTCGGTCACGCCGCGCCCCGTGGCGGCGGCACGACCTGCAGCACCCCGCGGATCACCTGGCCCGCGGTCAACCCGCCGTACTCGGCCTCGGGATCGATCGAGATGCGGTGCGCGAGGGCGGGTTCGGCGAGCGCCTTGACGTCGTCCGGGACCACGAAGTGCCGACTGCGGGACGCCGCGAGCGTCTTGGCCGTTCGCAGCAACGCGATCGCCCCGCGTTGGGACACCCCGAGGGTGACGCCCTCGGCGACGCGGGTGCCCTCGACGATCTGCGTGATGTACCGCAGGATCGAGGTGTCGACGTACACCCGGGACGCCTGTCCGACCAGATCACCGACGGCGGCGGGGGTGAGCATCGGCTCCACCGTCGGCCGCTCCGCCCTGGTGCCCACCGCGGCCAGGATGGACAGCGCCGCGTCGGCGTCGGGATGACCGATCGACGTCCGCATCAGGAACCGGTCCAGTTGCGCCTCGGGCAACCGGTAGGTGCCGGCCTGCTCGATCGGGTTCTGCGTGCCGATCACCATGAACGGCGCGCCCACCGGACGGGTGATCCCGTCGACGGTCACCGCGGATTCCTCCATCACCTCCAGCAACGCGGACTGCGTCTTCGGCGAGGCCCGGTTGATCTCGTCGGCCAGCACGATCGAGGCGAAGACCGGACCGGGGTGGAACTCGAAACTGCCGACCGACTGGTCGTAGATCGTGACCCCGGTGACGTCCGAGGGCAGCAGGTCGGGGGTGAACTGGATGCGCGAGGTACTGCCCCTGATGATCGCCGCCAGCGCCTTGGCCAGCGTCGTCTTCCCGGTGCCGGGCACGTCCTCGAGCAACAGATGGCCCTCGGAGAACAGGCAGACCAGGGCGAGCCGGATGGCATCCGGCTTGCCGACCAGCACCTCGCCGATGGCGTGCACGACCGCGTCGAACAGGCCGGCGAACTGGGCGGCGTCGGTCGCCTCCAGCCCGGGTGGGGCCGAATGAGCCCCTGGGCCTTCCAATGCCTGCACGGGCGTTCCTTCTAGTTGCACGTCGGGATCCTGGAGTCCGGGTCCGAGAGCGCCGGCTTCCGGTACCAATTGTCGTCGATGCCCAGATACCACTGGTTCACCGTCTTGATCTGGTTGGGGGGCCGGTTGCCGGCCGGGAACTCGGGGTAGCTCAGGTCGGCCTGGACGCACAGCAGATCGGCGGGCTTCGGTGCCGGAACCCAGGTGCCGGGTGCACACTTCGTCTCCGTGCGCCACTCCCCCTCGTACGGGGTCGGCACCGCACACGTGCCCATCAGCGGTGCGAGCGCACGGGTGGCCACCGTGAAGGCGGTGGCGGTGACGGCGGTGGCGCTTGCCTCCTTGCACTCCCGCGCCCCACCGGAGACGGTCACGCAGTACTTCGCGATGACGGCGATCTCCTTGCCGAACCCGATGTCCTCCGACCAGCTGTCGGTCAACTCGGTCGGGGTCAGGGTCGCGGTCGCGTCACCGGTGATCGTCACCGTCTGCGACTCCACCGGCCGTCCGTTGCCGCCGGGGAAGGTCCAGGTGACCCGCATCACCGACCCCCACTTGTCCACCGGGGCCGCCTGCACCTTGGGGTCGGCGAGCGCGCCGAACGGCCGACCGGCCACCCGCTCGCCGGCCGGCCCGCACCGCACGTCCTGTGGGTATGCGGACTGCCCGTTGCAGGCGCGGACCTGCACCTGATACTCCTTGCCGTTGGCCAGTGAGCCGATCGTCGCGGACCGGCCGGGCCCGGTGCTCACCCAGGCACCGTCGTCGAGCCGGTACTGGTAGTCGGCGATCGGCGCTCCCGGAGAGTCGGCCGCGTTCCAGGACGCGGCCAGGGACGAGTCGCCGGGGGTCAGCTTCAGCCCGGTGACCTGGCCGGGCCGCCCGAACGTGGTGACCGTGGCCAGCGCCGGCGGGCCGTCGCCGCGGACGTTGCGCGCGATCACCGACACGACGACCGGGTCGTTGCCGTCGACCGGCACGAACGCGGACAGCCAGTCGGCGCCGCCCGACGCGACCTCCTGGTTGTCGAAGAGGAGCCGGTACGACTGGACGGGATCGCCGCCGTTGTCGGCCGGGGCCGCCCAGTCAACCTGGATGCCACGCCTTCCGGAGTCGAAGACGAACTGCGCGGCCAGACCCGTCGGTGGCGAGGGCATGCCGGACGGCACCAGCGCCTCGCTGGGCGGCGACCAGTCCGAGGAGCCCTGCTGGTTGGTCGCCCGCACCTGGAACTGGTAGGCGGCGGACGGGTCGAGTCCGGTGAGCACCGTCGGGCCGGTCACCGCATCCTGCACCTCGACGATCTCCCCGGCCCGCAGCACCTGCAGCGACATCGCCGAGACGGGGCTGAAGTCACCGGCCGGCACCGTCCAGTCGACGGAGATCGCGCCCCGGTCGACGTAGCCGGCCACCGGCGCCGCGGGGACGGCAGGCGGGACATCGGCCAGGATCACCGCGGACGGCGCGGATGGCGCCGACTCGCCGACCGCGTTGGTGGCGGTCACCACGAAAACGTACGCCTGGCCGGTCGCCAGACCCTCGATCACGCAGGTGGTGTCCGTCCCCGGGCAGTCCTGCCGTAGCCCACCGGCCGTCACGGCGTAGGTCTGCACCGGTGCCCCGTTGGCGTCGGCGGGTTCCCATTGGAGCTGCACGCTGCGGGCGGTGACCATGCCCGGCACCGCGGCAGGCACCCCGGGCGCGGACGGCCGGTCCTGGATCTGCACCCGCACCGTCGCGGTGACCTGCCGTTCGGGGTCCTTCGTGCCGTCCTGCACGTTCGCGGCCAGCACGATCTCCCCGACGAACCCGGTGGCCGGGGTCAACCGGACCACACCGTCGGCGGCGGCGGGCCCGGCGGCAACCGCGGCCGCACCTTCGATCACCTGCACGTCGCCGACGGTCAGGCCGAGCCCGACGGGGTCGGAACTGCCGGTGAGCAGGTCGACCGACACCTCGGTACCGCCCCGGCCTACGATCTGCTGGTCCACCACGGTCGCCAGGGGCTTGGTCGAACCGGTGACGCTCACGATGAGGGTGGCCCGGCCGTTCTTGCCGTCCCCGTCGCGCACCTCTATGGGTAGCTCGAGCCTGGAGCCGCGGGCCACGTCGGCAGCGGCGCTGACCACCACCGTGCTCCCCCGCAGTTCGGTGTCGATCCCGCCGGATCCAGGGCCGACGCCGTAGCTGATGGAGTTGCGCTGCTGCTCGTCGTAGCTGGTGGTCAGCGGGGCGAGGTCGACGGTGGCGGTGGTGCCCGCCTCGATCTGCAGGTCGGTCGAGTCGAGCCCGGGGGGCGGGACCAGCCGGGGCTCGATGTGCACCGGGATGCTCAGCACCGCCGGCGGACCCGTGCCGCCGGCGATCGGCACGTACACGGCGGCCGAGCCACCGGCGTCGGAGGGTGCGGAGAGGGTGAGCGTGGTGGCGGAGGTGCGTACCGCGGTGCCCTGGGTGGATCTGGGCGCGGGGTCGGTCGCGATCGTCACCGCATCGTCGTCCGCCCCGCCGATCACGACGTAGTCGCCGATCTGCACGTCCACGCTGCGGCCGGCGTCCAGCGGGATCGGTCCGACACCGGCCCGCAGCTGCGGCCCGTACAGCTGGGCGCGGGGGGGTACCACGATGAACGCACCCGCCTGGCCGCCGTAGGCGTCGGTCACCCGGTAGGCGACGATCTGCCGCACCGTCGAAACCGTCACCCGGATCGTCCGGCCGTCGAGCATGGTCGCCTGCCCGGCCGACAGGTCGTCGACCGCCACGGTGAGATCGGCGGACCGGCCGCTGCGGTTGGTCACGGAGGAGCGCAGGTCGACGTCGACGGTTGCGGTGTCCGCGGACAGGTCGGCCGGCTGCACGAAGACGTCCTGGGCGACCGGATCGGGCATCGGCGCGTCCGGCGATACCGTGACCTTCACCGCGCCGGTCGCGGTCAGACCCTTGCCGTTGACGACGTTGTACCGCAGGGTGCCGACCGTCGGATCCGCCGGTGCGGTCAGAATCAGGCTCGCGTCCTCCACCTGCACGTCCAGGCCCGCCGAGGCGGTGAACGCGGGATCGGCCAGCCGCACCGGCTGCCCGCCGGGGTCGACGACGGAGGCGAGCGGGTCGATCCGGATGCTCGCCCCCGGCCGCACGGAGACCGAGAGGTTCGGCGCTGACGGCGGACGGGCCGCATCGGACGGTGCGACGACCAGCACGGTCACCTCGCCGGTCACCTTCGCCCCGCCGGGGTCGGTGGCGAGGTACCGGATCCGGTCCACTCCGGGGGTACCGAACGCCGTATAGGACAAGGTGTCCGGGCCGTCGACCTGGATCCGGCCGAGCGGCGCCTCCGGCTGCTCGATGGACTGCAGGGTGACCCAGTCGCCGTCGGGGTCGAGGCCGGCGAGCGGAGCCGACACGGTGATCGCGCCGCGGGCGAACACCCGGGCGGTCACCGGCTGCGGGGGGTCGGGTGGCCGGTTGCCGGCGGGATCGGCCGCGACGACGGCGATCGTCACGGTGCTCGCCGCCTGCGCGGGCTGCAGCGCGGTGGCCGAGCCGGAGGACGCGGTGTAGCCGAAGGTGATCTGGCCGGGTGGGGCGTCCGCAGCCGCCAGGTACCGGATCGCGTCACCGGTCACGAACACCCGGCCGGGCAGGTCGGCGACCTGCGCCTGGTCCACCTCGACGGTCACCCGGGAGCCGTCCTGGCTGGTGGTGAACCCGGAGATCGGAATGGTGACGGCGTCCCCGGCGCGCACCGTGGCCTGCGCGGGCGCGGCGAGCGGCGCAGGCACCGTTTGCGGCTCCGGCACCGGGACGACCCGGATGTGACCGGTGGGGTTGGTGGACCCGTCGAACAGGATGTAGGTCAGCTCGGCCGGCGCCCGCAGAGTTCGGGTGGACCCGATCCGCACCAGGTGCAGGTCCACCACTGCGGCGGTGACCGGCGTGTCGGTGGTCTCCTGCACCTGCTGGACCGCCAGGCCCTGACCGTCCGGGTCGCTGTCGTTGGCCGTCGGGTCGATCACCGTCTCGCCCTCGGCGGGCAGGTAGGCGATGTCGAGCATCGGCACCGCCGCCCTGGTGGCGTCGCCGGCCGCCAGGACATCCACCCTCAGCACCCCGGTGGTGCCCCGGCCACCGGTCGAGGCCTCGAAGGTGAAGTAGTAGCTGCCCGGCTCCGTGGCCGTGACCGACACCGTCCCGGTGCGCTCGTCCATCCGGGCGGTGGCCGTCCCCGCCGCGTCGCCGCCCGGTTCGGGCTGAACGGAGCCTATGACGACCGCGTCCGGTGAGCCGCTGACCACGCTGCGCCGCAGATCGACGACCGCCGGGGTGCCCAGCACCGCACGGCCGTACGCCGGGTACAGCACCGGCATACTCGACCCCGCCTGGACGACGGACACGGACAAGGTGCCGGCGGTCTGTTCGACGCCGTCGGACACCACGAACTCGACGGGCACGTCGGTGGTCGCGCCCCCGCCGGTGTTCCGGTAGGTGATGGTGCCGTCCGGCCGGAAGGACACCGCGTCGGCGGTCTGGGTGGCGGCGGACACCAGGTGCAGGTCGTCGCCGGTCGGCGAGACCATGTCGTCCAGCACGTTGTACGAGACGGTGCCGCCGACCTCGGTGGACGCCGCTGACCGCCGCACCCGTTTGGCAGGGTCGGTGACGTCGGGGGGCACCACGGAGATCGACACTTTGGCGGTGGCGCTCGCGGCACCACCGTTGTTCACCTTGTACTGGATCGACGGAACCGGCCCGGACGCCTGGTCGACCGTGACCTGCAGGGCGGTTCCGTCGCCGACGACGGCGACCGTGCCGACGTCCGCCGGTAGCGGCGTCACGGACTCGATGACCACGCTGGTGCAGTCGACCCCCGGGTCGTTGTCCAGCACGCGTAGCACCGTGGTGCGCCCGGCCCGGACTCCGAAGTCGTCATCGACGGCCTCCGGCCGGCCGATCTGCACCGCGGTGCAGTCCGGCGGCAACCGGGGCAGCTCGTCCGAGGTGTCGGGTTCCTCGACGGTCACCGTGTGGTCGGCCGGTCCCTCGGGCGGTATCACATCGGGCCAGTTGTCGACGGGGCGGAAGCCGTCACTGGCGATCCACGAGCGTCCGCCCCTGGTGTCGGTGAGCACGACCGCCAGGCCGCGCGCCCGCAGCGTCAGCACGGGATTCGGGGCACCCCCGCTGAGGGCCACCGTCAGGTCCGGGTCTGCGCCGCAGCCGGCCGATCCGGTGACCGACCCGTCGGCCGCCCAGGCGGCGTAACGGCATTCACCGACGATCACCGGCGACTGCGGGATCCCGGTCGCCGTGGTCATGGTGCGCACCGACCCGTCGGTCAGGTTCACCGCGAACAGACCCAGCGACGAGGCGATCACCACGTCGGGCGCAGCCGGACCGGGCTCCTGCAGCACCGCGTCCGGCATCGCCGGCAGGGCGACCCGCCGACCATCCACCCGCAACGCCGAGTCGGCCCGGTCCAGCACCACCGGCGTCTGGCCGACCGTGGTGATCTGGATGTCGCCACCCCGGCCGGCCGCAGTGCTCCCGGTACCCGGGGTGCCCAGCGAGAGCGGGCCTTCCGACAGACTCACCGTGCCGGGGTCGGCGCCCGGATCGACGGTGATGATCTCCGACGCGCCGGGCCTGGTCGCGACCACCGTCCCCGAAGTGCTGACGGCCACCACCGGTAACTCGCCGAGCGTCGCCACCGGCTGGGCCGCGCGTGCGTCGACGGCGGACAGGTCGGTGGTCGATCCCACCCAGAGGCGGCCGTCGACCGGGTCGGCGACCGCGACGGTCCCCCAGCCCAGCACGATCTCCGGGTCGTCCGGGGTCTCCACCCGGGCGCCGAACGTCACGGTCGCCGTGTCCAGCACCTGGAGCTCGTTGTGGTCGTCGTCGACGACGAACACCGCATCGGCAGGTCGGCCGGCCGGGTCCTGGACCACCTGGGACACGCCGCGCAGCAAGGCCGCCGAGTCGAGTTCGCCGATCCCGGCGTTCACCCTGCCGACCGCCGTCCTTGAGTTGTTGACCACCCAGACGGTGGCGTCCACCGGTTGCGGAGGCACCTCGGCGAACCCCGGTCGTTGCCAGGCCACGATCATCGCCGCGACCAGCACGAGTGAACAGGCCACGGCGACCGCCACGACGACCGGTCGGCGGGGACGGGCCGGGCCGGTGGGTCGCGACGGGCGCAGCCGATCACCCACCGCTCGCCTCCTTGGTCCCCCATCGCGCGCCGACCCGTCCGGATGGTCACCGATCGCGAACCGGGCAATCGCCCAGCCACATGATGCCATCCAAATGGGTTCCTGTCTCACCCTGCGCCACCGCTGCGACGACAGTGCGCCCCCGATGTCCAGTTTTTCCGGAAGTAGGGGGACGGTCAATTGGTCCAACTGCGCCGGGCTACCTGTTAGTCATCACTTCCTGTAACAGGCCGCTCCCACCGGCCCCGCCGAATTATCTCCCGTGCGACCCTCGCTCCGACAACCCCTGTGGATAACTCGGCCTTGACGGCCGCCGCAGGCCACCGCGGGATCCGGGCGTGCGACGCTGGCAGCGTGAGCGAGGCTTGCCGAGCGAACCATCAACACAGGCGCCGGCGCCGTCTCCGGGTGGCCGAGCTTGCGAGGCGTCCCGGAAAGGCGGCGGCCATGACCGTCCGCATCCGGCCGCGCCGGTTGTCGACCCTGCTCGCCGCGCTCATCCTCACGCCGCTCGCGGCCGGCTGTACCTCGATCCTGGATCGGCCGACCGCCGGGACCGCGAACCTGCCCGGAGGCGCCCCCGTCACGATCACCTCGGTGTCGATCACCCCGGTGACTCCTGACGGCATGGTCACCGGGCCCGGCGTTACCGACGGCGCAATCCGCCTTGGCGTGCTGGCCCAACCCGCGCGGAACCGTGGGTTCACCGACGGCGTTCGGCTCTGGCAGCAATCGGTCAACACCAGCGGCGGGCTGTGCGGCCGCACCATCGAGCTGTCCACCAACGGGGTCGACGGGGTGCCCGAGGATCTGCCCGCGGCCTACCAGGCGGTCGGCACGTCGACACTCGGATTGTTGACACCCGGTTCGGATGGCAGCGCCGCGCTGTCCGCGTCGATCGCCGCGGACCAGATCCCCGCGATCGCCGCGACCGGGACATCGGCCCAGCTGGGCCCGTCCGGCCCGGTGGTGGCCGGGGCGACCGCGGACATCCTGGCCATCAACGGGCTGAGCCATCTGCTGCGGGCGGGCGCGCTGGCGGCGGGCGACACGGTGGGCGTGCCGAGCGACGGCTCGGGGATCGCCGAGAATGCGCTGCGCGGCGCCCGCTGGTTCGCGGCCGAGAACGGCCTGACCCTCGACGTGCGCGACGCCGGGACGGATCCTGCCGAGTGGGCGGACGACCGCCTGTTGCTGGCGTTGACCGATGCGTCGACCGTGTCGTCGTTGCTGGCCGCTCTTCCGGCGCAGACCTCCGTGCTGACGCTGCTCGACGGGTTCGACCCCGCCGGCTGGGGTCCGGCGACCACTGCGGCCGCCGACGGCCGGCTGTACGTGGCGACACCGACGCCGGCATACGGATCGGACTATCCGGCGGCGGTGGGCGTCACCTCATGGGCGGCAGCGGCCGGGACGACCGCTCCCGGGGCCCGACTGTTGGACGGCTTCGCCACCGGGGCGACCTGGGGCCGGCTGATCACCGAGGCCTGCGGCGAGCGCATGCTCACCAGGCCCGGCATCGAAAGGGCGGTCACCACCGTCGGGCCCGCGCCGGCCACGTCCCTGTTCGGGCCGAGCGACCCGGGTCTGGTGGTGCTGTCGGGCCTGCCGGCGACCCGGGTGTCCTCCATCTCTGTGGTCGACACCTCTTCCCCCGCGGGTCTGCGGTCGCTGGCCGGGCTCGAGTCGGCTCCGGGAATAGAGGACTACACCCCCTGAGCACGCTCCGGGACCGACTCGGGTTGCTCTCCGGGTACATCCCCGACGCGGCGGCGTCCACGGAGCCGCAGACTCTAATTCATGAACACACCGGAACGTCCCTACCGCCGCCTCACCCTGTCCGAGAAGGACAAGATGATCGGCGGCGTCTGCGGCGGCATCGCCGCCTACTTCAATGTCGACCCCACGCTGATTCGGGTGATCGCCGTGGTGCTCGCGCTGGTCGGCGGCGGGGGCATCATCGCCTACCTGCTCGCCTGGCTGATCATGCCCAAGCCGTGACGTCGGCCGGCCGGTAGCCTGCCGACCATGACTCAGGTGCCCTCCTCCGATCTGACGCTTCCCGACGGCGTGCGGGTCGTGCCCGGACGTGGCGGCCTGTCCGCCGTGCGGGTGGATGTCCCGGCATGCTCGGCTGAGATCTACCTGCACGGCGCCCACCTGACGTCCTGGCGCCCGCACGGCGCCGAGGTGCTCTGGGTCAGCGACGAGGCCGTGTACCGGCCCGACAAGGCGATCCGGGGCGGGGTGCCGATCTGCTTTCCCTGGTTCGCCGACGGTCGCGACGGCTCGGCGAAGCCCGCGCACGGATTCGCCCGCACCACCGAGTGGCGCCTGGTCGACGCCAGCAACGATGGCCGGCGGGTGGAGCTGACCCTGTCGCTGACCGACACCGAGGAGACCCGGGCGCTGTGGCCGCATCAGTTCACCGCCGACTACCGCGTCCGGATGGGTGAGGACGGGCTGGCCCTGCTGTTGACGGTCACCAACACCGGCGTCGGCGCCTTCACCTTCGAGGAGGCCCTGCACACCTATTTCGGCGTCGCCGACATCCGCTCGGCGACGGTCCAGGGCCTGGAGGGTTCGAGCTACCTGGACATGGTTCCGGGAGCGGACCGCGGCCCGCATGTGCAGGACGGCCCGATCGCCTTCACCGGTGAGACCGACCGCACCTTTCAGGGCACTTCTGCGACCGCCGTCATCCGGGACGCCGACCGCTCCGTGCGGGCGGCCCGGGACGGTTCCCGCAGCGCCGTCGTCTGGAACCCGTGGGTGGCGAAGTCCGCCGCGATGGCCGACTTCGGCGACGACGAGTGGACCGGCATGGTGTGCGTGGAGACGGCCAACGTCAAGGCCGACGCGGTGACGCTCGAACCCGGCGCCGACCACACGATGAGCGCCTACATCTCCGTCTGATCCCCGGCCTGCCGGCGCCGCCACATCCCCAGCGTGAGCAGACCCGGCAGCAGCGGCAGCAACAGCGTCGCGGCCCGCCAGATCACCAGCGCGGCCACCAGATCGGCCGGGTCCGCGACGCCCTCGGCGTTGATCAGCACGATCAGACTGGCATCCAGCACACCGAGCCCGGCGAACGGGAAGATCGTCAACGGGTACAGGGTGAACATCGCGGCGAGCACGGCGAGGTAGCCGATGTCGGCGCCGGGGACGCCGACGAACCGCAGGCAGACGATCACCACGACGGCGTCGACCAGGATGAATCCGAGCATCGTCGGGGTGGCCCTGGCCATCCGGGAAACGATCCCGGACGACGACTCCTTCTGGAACCGGACCACCGCGGCAGCCCAGGCCTCCGGGTCAACGGTGGGCCGCAGCCGCTTGACCACGCGCGCGGCGACCCGCCCGACGTTGCCGGCCGCCCGTTCTCCCCTGGAGATCATCACCATCGCCCAGGCCAGCAGGGCCGCAGCGACCAGGCCACCGACCGCCATCCAGATCTGGATGCCCTCCAGCGGCAGCACCAGCATGGTGAGCAGCAGGCCGATCACCGGCGCGACAAATCGGGCCAGGTAGAACACGATCGTGTCCAGGACGAGGGCAGCCGCTCCGCGAGTGGTCTCCACGCCGAAGGACTTGAGCATGGACAGCCGCAGCACAGTGTCCGCCGGGGGCGGGGTGAACGTCTGGATCAACGTGCCGGACAGCGCCGTCTGCAGCGCGTGCGACATCGACAGGCCGCGGATCAGGATCGGCAGGGTTGAGGCGTTGACGGTCTGCCGAACGGCGATGAGCAGCACGATGACGCCGATCTCCCACCAGGTCAGCCGGCCCAGCGCGTCGCCCACCTGCGCCCAGTCGACCGCCCGCACGGCCTCGACCACCAGGTAAATGCCGACGACGACCAGCGCGATCTTGGCCAGCATGACCAGGATTCGGCGCCACCGGGCGCGTTGTTCGGCCTGCGGGATCACTTCGTCCGCCGCACCCGGAGTCTGGCGTCACTCACACCGATCATCCTCGCCGATCACTCCGCCGTATCAGGCCGATTGCGCTCGGCCACCCGCCAGCCGCCCGAAGTGTTCGCGAGGAGCAGATCCGCGCACGCTGCTGTCTCTTCGATCTGCCGGGCATTGGGCTCGTCGACGGTGCGCACCCACTCCCGGGCGGCGTCCGGCGGCTTGCCGAACTCGATGTGCCTTTCCACCAGACGCGCGACTCGCACCGCCGGGTCGGTCGCGACGAACCATGTCTCGTCCAGCCGTGCCCGGGCGGAACGCCAGGACGGCTCGTCCAGCAGCAGGTAGTTGCCCTCGGTGAGGATCAGCCGCGCGGCCGGCGGCACCACCAGCGCAGCGGCCAGCGGTTGCTCCAGCTCGCGTTCGAACCCGGGCGCGTAGATCCACTCGCGCGGGTGGCTCTTGAGCCGGGCCAGCAGGTGCGCGTATCCGTCGGCGTCGAACGTGTCCGGCGCCCCCTTACGGTCCAGGGCGCCGAGCCGGCGGAGCTGCGCGTCGGCCAGGTGGTAGCCGTCCATCGGCACGTGCGCGACCCAGTCGTCCGGGTGCCTGCGCCGCAGCTCGGCCAGCAGCTGGTCCGCAAGGGTGCTCTTGCCGGATCCGGGCGCCCCGGCGATACCCAGGATCGCCCGTCCGTCGGCGGGCACCAGCGCGGCGGCCCGGTCGGCAAGCTCGGCGAGGCCGGCATAGGACGTGGACACCTCAGGCCAGGGCACCATCAGACGGCGACCACCTCGACCAGCTCATCGGCACCCTTGCCGAACTCGACCCACGCTGCCAGCTCACGGCATCACGCCCCGCGGAAGATCCGCAGGCTCCACGCCTGCCGAACCTCCGCACGCCCCGCTCGGTGTAGACCCCGCCGGCCGCACCCCCGCCCGCCCGGCCACCCGCCGCAAGCAAGAAGCGCCACGAGGGCGGCCCGCCGAAGCGGACCGCCCTCGCGATCGAAACAAGCAGCGCAGCGATGGACTCAGAAGTCCATGTCCCCGCCGCCCGGCATCCCGCCGGCCGGGGCGGCGGCCTTCTCCGGCTTGTCCGCAACCACGGCCTCGGTGGTCAGGAACAGCGCGGCGATGGACGCGGCGTTCTGCAGCGCGGACCGGGTGACCTTGGCCGGGTCGATGATGCCGGC
>JBIOVW010000590.1:0-5018 GCA_044867945.1 Nakamurella sp.
AACGGGTTTCGCGACGTACTGCGGATCACCGATGGTCGGGTGGGTGTGCATCCGGAAGCCCGGGGCGGCATTCACCTCGCAGATCGCGCCGCCGGTCTCCCGGACCGGCTGGGTGATGTCCGGACACAGGAAGTCGATGCCGGCGATGTCCAGGCCCACCACCCGGGCCGCCTCCTCGGCGATGTCGATGTTGTCCGGATGCGCCTCGAGGGTGCGGTCGATGGAGATGCCGCCGGTGGACATGTTGCCGGTGAGCGCGAGTTTGACCATCTCGCCGCGGGGTGGCACGTCGGTCATCTGGTAGCCCTGGGCCCGGACGAGCTCGACCGCCGCGTCGCTCACCTCGATCCTGGTCAGCACCTTCTCGTGCCCGACCCCGCGCCGCGGGTCAGCGTTGGTCGCGTCCACCAGCCCGGTGACCGACTTGACGCCGTCGCCGATGACGTGCGCCGGCACCCGCTCGGCGATGGCGATCATGTGCCCGCCGATCACCAGCACCCGGTAGTCCTTCCCGGCGATGTACGACTCGACCAGCACGTACCCCCGGCGGGACTGGTCGTAGGCCTCGTCGAAGGCGGCCCGGATGGCGGCCTCGTCCTGCAGGTTGATCGCCACCCCGCGGCCGTGGTTGCCGTCCAGCGGCTTGACCACCACCGGGTAGCCGATCCGGCGGGCGATCCGCACCGCATCGTCCACCCGCCGGACGACTTCCGACGCGGGCACCGGGAGCCCGGCCGCGGCCAACAGCCGGTTGGTCAGTTCCTTGTCCGAGGCGATGTCCACGGCCAGCGACGAGGTGAGCGAGGTCATGGTCGCCCGGATCCGCTGCTGGTTGACGCCGTACCCCAGCTGCACCAGCGACCCGGAATTGAGCCGCTGCCAGGGAATGTCGCGGGTGATGGCCTCGTCCAGGATGGCCTGGGTGGATGGTCCGAAGGCGACCCGCTGGCAGGTCCGCAGGAAGGTGTCGTGCTCGGCGGCGAAATCGAAATCCTCGCCGGACAGGTCGTTGTCCGGGATCAGGTGGTTGACCAGGCGCACCGCGAGTCGCCCGGCCAGGGTGCCGACGGTGTCGTCCAGGTAGCCGTAGATCACGTTGTAGACGCCGTCCTCACCGGTGGATCGCGTCTTGCCGCGGGTGATCTCGTGGCCCGCGGTGCGCTGCAGCTCCAGCGCGACGTGTTCGACGACGTGGCCGGCCCAGGTGCCCTCCACCAGCCGCTCGATGAACCCGCCGTCCCGGCCGCGGGAGCACTGGTGGTCCTTGAGCCCGGGCAGCAGGTCGACAAGGGTTTCGGTGAACCCGGGCAGGGTGTCGGTCGGCCGCTGCTCCAGCCGGCCGATGTCCACCACCAGGTGCACCGCCGGCTCGTAGGACCAGAAGTTCGGGCCCCGGTAGACCCGGGTCTCGCGGATCGTGATGTCCGGCTCGCCGTTGCCCGGGACATATCCCTGCTCCGCCGTCGTCGCGGCCATCGCAGCCCCTTCCACCGTCCTGATGCTGCGCATTCTCTCAGGCGGTGCGCCGACCTGCCGTGGAAGCGGTCAGGCGCTGTATTGATGCTTCGCTCGGTCACCCAGCCCTCCCACCCACCCTGCGCTCAGGCGGCGTCCCTCCGGTGCCGGCCGTCGTGCGGCGGTGTCAAGACCTCGACCGGATGCGCCCCGGCCACCACATGACGGACCGCGTCGACCGCCCGGTCGACGTCGTCGATCGAGTTGTACAGGTAGAAGCTGAGCCGGCAGCTCGCCGGCGGATCCAGCCCCAGGTCGTGGTGGGCAAGAGTCGCGCAGTGGCAGCCCGCCCGGGATTCGACGCCGAGCTCGTTGAGGGCGGTGGCGAGCTCGAACGGGCTGCGGCCCTCGACGGTGAACGCGACAAGTGGGGACCGAGGCGCATCCGGCGGCACACCGAGGATGCGCAGCCCGGAAACCGTCGACAGCCCGGCCATCGCCCGCCGGGTCAGCATCGCGGTATGCCGGCCGATCCGGTCCATGGTCGCCGCACTCACCGCAGCGGGCACCGGTTCCTCGGTGCCGAAGTACAGCCGCCGCGGGTCGGCCCCGGTCAGGTCGGCGGCCAGCCGCAGCGCCTGGGCGGAGACGATGACGCCCAGGATGTTGGGGGTGCCGGCGGCATATTTCCAGGGCAACGCGTCGTATTCGACCCTGTCGGGGTACACCTGGCCGTCGGCGATCATGTCTCCGCCGTAGAGGAACGGGAGCGCCGAGTCCAGCAGATGTTCCTTCGCGTACATCACGCCGATCCCGAACGGCGCCATCATCTTGTGGAACGAGAACGCCAGGTAGTCCAGGTCCAACGCCTGCACGTCGACGAACGAGCTCGGCACCAGTTGCGCGCCGTCCACCAGCAGCCTGGACCGCCGTTCGCCGTCCGGCTGCAGGTACCCGCTGGCGTCGGCGATCGCCCGGACCGCGGCCAGCGACGGCTTGGTGCCCAGGAAGTTCGACGCCCCGGTGCAGCACACCATCTTGGTCCGCGAATCCACCAGCGAGGCGAGGTGATCCATGTCGAGCTCACCCGTGCGATGGTCGAACCGGGCGATCCGGCACTCCACCCGCCGGCCGAACCGTGGCAGGATCTCCCGGCACAACCCGTGCCACGGCACGTAGTTCGAGTTGTGCTCCAGCATGGTGGTCACCACGTTGTCGCCGTCCCGGAACTCCGTGAGCAGCGAGTACATCACCGCGTTGATCGCCTCGGTGGTGTTGCGGTAGGTCGCGATGCACCGCCGGCTCGGCGCGTTCAACCATGCCGCGATGGTGTCGAAGGATGCCTCGAACCGCTCCGTCGTCCACCTCGACGCGTTCGACTGGCCGCGGTGCACGTTCTCGTAGAAGGGGACCAGGCTCTGGAACAGCTCCAGCAGTTGACGAGGCGGTTGGGTGCTCGCCGCGTTGTTGGTGACGATCCGTCCACACCTCACGAAGTCGAACTGATCGCGGATGCGCTGGATGTCCGGATCGGAGTTCGAGCTCATGCGAGTGTGGGAGGACCGCCGGGTGACCCCTGATACTGACTTGCGTGCCAATACTCAGCGAACGCAAGATCGACTGCCACCTGCACCTGCTCGATCCACACCGGTTTCCGTACCGGCCGAACGCCTGGTACCACCCGGTCGAGAACGAGCAGGGATCGGCCGAGCAGCTGATCGACCTGTTCGACGCATTCGCCGTCCGCAACGCCGTGGTGGTCGGCCCGAACTCCGGCTACGACACCGACAACCGTTGCCTGCTGGACCTTCTCGACCGAGGTGCGGACCGGTTCCGGGGGGTGGCGGTGGTCGACAACGACATCGCCCGGGACGAGCTGGCGCGCCTCGAGGCGGCGGGGATCGTCGGCACCACCATGCAGGCTGCCCTGCTCGGCGTCGAGCACTTCGCCGACACCGCCCCGCTGCTCCGCGACCTGGCCGAGCTGGACATGTTCGCCGACGTGCAGGTGCAGAACGACCAGCTCGTCGAGATGGCCCCGATGTTGGACGCGTCGGGCGTCAACGTGCTGATCGACCACTGCGGTCGCCCGGACCCGACGGCCGGGCTCGACCAGGCGGGGTTCGCCGCACTGCTGGCCGCCGGCCGGACCGGCCGGTACTGGGTGAAGTTGTCCGGTCTGGTCAAGTGCTCGCGGCAGCGCTACCCCTGGTCCGATTCCTGGCCGTACGTGCAGGCTCTGGTGGAGGCGTTCACCCCCGAGCGCTGCCTCTGGGGGTCGGACTGGCCGTTCCTGCGCGCCCCGGAACGCATCGACTACGCGACGATCCTGGCGCTGACCGAACGGCTGCTGCCGGATCCGGCGGTGCGGGAGCAGATCCTGTGGACCACACCGGCGCGGCTCTTCGGGTTCGACGCCTGACACCGGTCAAGCTGACCGGATGTCCATCGAGATCGACCTGACGTTCTGGCAGTACCTGCTGGTCATCGTCTTCGTGCTCGGCGTCGGATTCGTGTCCGGCCGGATCCTGGGTATCCACCGAGGCTTCCTGCGCGCCACCGCAGCCGGCATCGTGGGGTCGTTCACCGGCCTTGTCCTGGCCCTTGTCGTGCTCGGCGACGTCAGCGACGACGAGGCCGCCGACCTGCTGGTGACCGCCTTCGGGTTCGCGCTGCTGGCCACGATGGTGCTGTCGGTGACGCTGGAGGCCGTGCTGCGGCCCCGCCGGCGCGGCCGTCGGGTGTCCTGGCGCACTCGGATCCGGGCGTTCTCCACGGTCGGCGGCCGGCTCTTCGAGGTCTCCCGGATCGCCCGCCGGCATGGCCTGGTCGGGCGGCGGCTGGTCTCCCGATCCGCGTTGACAAGCCCCGAGGGCGGCCGACGGATCCGCGGTTTCCTGGAGGACTGCGGCGGGGTGTTCATCAAGTTCGGCCAGATCGCCTCCACCCGGTCCGACCTGATACCGCCGGCCGTGATTACCGAGCTGTCCGATCTGCAGTCCAACGTCAAGAAGGTGCCGATCGCGGCGATCCGGATGGCCATTGAGACCGAACTGGTCAAGCCGGTCTCCGCGGTGTTCGAGGAGTTCTCCGACGAGCCGCTGGCGGCGGCGTCGATCGGGCAGACGCATACCGCGGTGCTACCGGACGGCCGGCCCGTGGTGGTCAAGGTGCGCCGTCCGGGGGTCGAGGTGGGAGTGGCCCGCGATTCGGCGGTGCTGCGCTGGGCGACCCGGCAGCTGAGCCGGCGGTCGGAGGCCGCCCGCTCACTGGGCGTGCAGGCGATCGCCGACGAACTGATCCGCTCCGTCGAGAAGGAGCTGAACTACGTGCACGAGGCGGCCAACGCCAAGGCGCTCGGCGCGGTGCCCACCCCAGGCGTGCGGATCCCTCCGGTCGTCGCCGACCTGAGCACCGAGGGCGTGCTGGTCATCGACCGGGTGGCCGGCGTCTCCGTCGCCGACACCGATGCGGTCGATCGGTGTGGCGTGGCCCGACCGGTGCTCGCCGACCGGCTGCTGTCCGCCTTCCTGAACCAGGTGATGGTGTCCGGGGTGTTCCAC
>JBIOVW010000591.1:0-14800 GCA_044867945.1 Nakamurella sp.
CCGGATCCACGTGCTCCGGCCGACGTGGCACTACGTCTGCGCCGAGGACGTCGGGTGGCTGTTGGAGCTGACGGGCCCCGGGTGCGTCGAACGACGGGTCAGGCATTGCTCGGCCCGCTCGGGCTCGACGACCGCGACCTCGAGCGGGCCGGATCGATCGTCGAGCAAGCGGTGGGGGAGCAACCCGATCTCACTCGGGGCCAGATCGCCCAGGCGCTGCGGCGCCGCGGGTTCGATACAACGGGGCAACTGGTGATGATCCTGCTGGCGCACCTGGAACTGGGCGGGGTCATCTGCAGTGGGCGCCCGGTCGGTGACGAACCCACCTACGCCCTGATCGCCGATCGGGTGGCGAATCCTCGTCGGCTGGACAGGGCTGAAGCGCTCGGTGAACTCGCCCTTCGGTATTTCACCGGACATGGGCCGGCCACGGATCGTGACCTTTCGTACTGGGCGACCATGACGCTCACGGATGTCCGGCAGGGACTCTCTCGGGTCCGCGACCGACTCGCGTGTTTCGAACACCAGGGCCGGACCTTTTGGCACGCCGCCGACGGGCGACCGGACGGGTCCGGGCAGCCGGTCGGGCACCTGCTGCAGATCCTCGACGAGATGTACCGCGGTTACCACGCCACTCGCTGGGTGCTCGACGCCTCCGGTGACGTTCCACGATCCCGCGAGCCGGCCATCGGCATGGCGCTCGTCGACGCCCAACTCGTCGCGGCGATGCGACGCACGATCGGGCAGGGCAGCGTCGACTTCGAGCTCACGCCGTACCGCCCCTTGACGACGCACGAATTGGATGCGCTCGACGGGGCCGCCGAACGGTACGGCGAGTATCTCGGCCTCGCGCCAAGGCTTGTCTTCCGATGACCGCACCGAGCCCGACCTGCGGCACGACGCTCCCGCCTGCGCCGGGAGCTCGGCGGTTCCGACCGGCCGGACGCTCTGATCGGGTGGCGGCGGTCGGATGCGGCGCGCTGCCATAGGACCGCGCTGAACAACCCGGCTCCTGCGTCGCCGGATTGTCTGCGCCCGGTCCTGCTGTTCCCGATGGCGGCCTCGCAAGCTCGGCCGACTAGAATCGACCGCGGCTTTGCCAGGTAAGCATCGCCGTGACGCGGCGTGCCGCGCGGCGGCGCCGGCGTCACGTCCACCAACGCGGCTGGAAATTCCGCGAACGGTCGGGTTCGCACCGGACAGCTGCCCGCCGGCACCGCCCCGGCGTCCATCCAGCGTGGACGATGCCGGTCACCCGTCCGCCCGAGGAGTACCGCACGTGAAGAGCACTGTCGAAAACCTGAACCCGACCCGGGTGAAGCTCACCGTCGAGGTTCCGTTCGACGAGCTCAAGCCCAACTTCGACCGCGCCTACAAGGCACTCGCGGGGCAGGTCAACATCCCGGGCTTCCGTCGCGGCAAGGTGCCGGCCAAGATCCTGGATGCGAGGCTGGGCCGAGGCACCATCCTGACCGAAGTGGTCAACGAGGCGGTACCCCAGAAGTACAACGAGGCGGTCGGTGAGGCGAAGCTCGAGGTCCTCGGCCAGCCGGACATCGAGGTCACCCGGATCGACGACGGCGACGCCCTGGCGTTCACCGCAGAGGTCGACATCAGGCCCGAGATCACCCTGCCAGCGGTCGGCGACATCAGTGTCACCGTTGACGATGTCGAGGTCACCGAGGCCGACATCGACGAACAGGTGGAGGCCCTGCGCGAACGGTTCGCCACGACCACCCCGGCCGAGCGGGCGGCCGCCGACGGCGACCTGGTCACCATCGATCTGGCCGCCGAGGTCGACGGCGAGAAGCTGGACGAGGCGGCAACCGAGGGCCTGAGCTACCGGGTCGGCGCCGGCGACCTGGTGGACGGCATCGACGAGGCGATCACCGGGCTGTCGGCGGGGGAGGGCAAGACGTTCGCCACCACGCTGGTCGCCGGTCCGCACGCGGGCAAGGATGCGGACGTCACCGTCACCGTGCAGTCGGTGCAGGACCGGACGCTGCCCGAGGTCGACGACGACTTCGCCCAGTTGGCCAGCGAGTTCGACACCGTTGAGGAGTTGCGCGCGGACCTGGCCGAGAAGATCCGCCGGGTCAAGAACCGCGAGCGGGGCGTCGCCGCCCGCGACAAGGTGCTGGATGCGCTGCTGGAGCTGACCGACATCCCGGCCCCCGAGGGCATCGTGAACGCCGAGGTCGAATCCCGCGCCCATGACGCGGTGCACGCGTTCGATCACAACGAGGACGCGCTCAACGCCCACCTGGAGCGCGAGGGACAGACCCGCGAGGAGTTCGACGCCGAGCTGCGGGAGAGCGCGGTGAAGGCCGTCAGGACCCAGCTGCTGCTCGACGCGCTCGCCGAGGCGAACCAGGTCGGCGTCGACCAGAACGAGTTCACCGAGCGGGTGCTGTTCAACGCGCAGCGCCTGGGCATTTCCCCGGACGAGTACTTCCAGCGAATCCAGCAGGGCAACCAGTTCGCCACCATCTTCGCCGACGTACGTCGGGGCAAGGCGCTGGCCCAGGCGGTCGAGCAGGCCACGGTCACCACCGCGGCCGGTGAGGTTCTCGACATCGCGGAGTTGTTCGGCATGGAGAAGGTGGATGAGACGGAGCTCGCGGACGAGCTCGCTGATGTGGCCGAGGCTGAGGTCGAGGAGCAGCTCGTCGAGGAGGCCATCGAGGACGAGATCGCCGAGGAGATCGCCGAAGAGCTCGTAACCGAGGAGATCGCCGATCAGATCGTCGCCGAGGAGATCGCCGAAGAGCTGGCCGAGGAGGCCGGCGGATCGGACACCCCCAGGGCCTGACCGGGTCGGTTCGCGACGGCGGCCCACCCCATGCCTGACGTGCACCGTCTCGATCGGTCGGCCCCGGCGGAGCCGGGTCAGGCCCGTGCGGCGAGCAGTGTGGTCACGCCGTCAGCGAACAAGTCCCGGACCGGGCACCGGTCGGTCGTCGGTGGTCGTTACTGTCGGGTGAATACCGCCGCCCATGGTTGACGGTCCGGCGGCATCAGAGTTCATGACCACCCACCGCACCTGGCCGGGCAGTCGACAAAGGAGATTCCGTGAGCGATCGTCATTCCCCCGTCTCCCGGGCCCTGCGGGCCGCGCAACGCCTGGAGGCCATTGCTCCCGGGTTGGCCGACCCGATGATGCGGACCAACACCGCCATGTCCCTGTCTGATTCGGTCTCCGAGCGGCTGCTCCGCGAGCGGATCATCATCCTGGGCTCCGAGGTGCGGGACACGAACGCGAACGAGATCACCGCACAGCTGCTGCTGCTGGCCGCGGAGGATCCGGAGCGGGACATCACCCTCTACATCAACTCGCCGGGCGGCAGCGTGACCGCCGGCATGGCGATCTACGACACGATGATGTGGATCGAGCCGGACGTCGCCACGACCGCGATGGGCCTGGCCGCGTCGATGGGGCAGTTCCTGCTCACCGCCGGCGCCAAGGGCAAGCGGGCCGCGCTGCCACACGCCCGGATCCTGATGCACCAGCCCAGCGCCGGTGTCGGCGGTACCGCGGCGGACATCGCCATCCAGGCGGACATGCTGACCAAGTCCAAGCGGGAGCTGACCGAGCTGCAGTCCCTGCACACGGGGCAGTCGATCGAGCGGATCGAAACCGATCAGGACCGCGATCGTTGGTTCACCGCCCAGGAGGCTCTGGAGTACGGGTTCATCGACAAGGTCGTGAGCCGGGCCAACCCGGCTGCCGAGACGGCCGCCGCTTCCGGCAAGAAGTGAGCCGGGCGAGCAGGACATCGAGAAGGAGAACACGACCGTGAACAAGCCCGGCCACCAGATGCCGTTGGGCGTCGCCCACGGCACCGCGTTGTCGCTGCCGCAGGCCCGCTACATCCTGCCCTCGTTCGTCGAGCGGACCAGCTACGGCGTCAAGGAGTCCAATCCCTACAACAAGCTGTTCGAGGAACGCATCATCTTCCTCGGCGTGCAGATCGACGACGCGTCCGCCAACGACGTGATGGCCCAGCTGCTGACGTTGGAGTCCACCGACCCGGACCGCGAGATCATCATGTACATCAACTCGCCGGGCGGCTCGTTCACGTCGATGACGGCGATCTACGACACGATGCAGTTCGTCCGCCCGCACATCCAGACGGTGTGCCTGGGTCAGGCGGCCTCCGCCGCCGCGGTCCTGCTGGCCGCCGGCACGCCGGGACGCCGGCTGGCGCTGCCCAACTCCCGGATCCTGATCCACCAGCCGGCCACCGAGGGCGTCTACGGCCAGGTGTCGGACCTGGAGATCCAGGCCAACGAGATCGGCCGGATGCGCGCCGCGCTCGAGGAGATCCTGTCCCGGCACTCCAACAAGACCCCGGACGAGGTCCGCAAGGACATCGACCGGGACAAGATCCTGACCGCCGCCGAGGCCAAGGACTACGGCCTGATCGACGAGGTGCTCAACTACCGCAAGCTGACCTGACCGCTCCGGACCGGCCATCCGACGGCGACGGGGGCTCAATCACCCTTCCATCCGGTGATATTGCCCCTGGCGCCGTCGGCGCAGCCCGATACTCTGGTATCTGGTGCCTCGCCGTACCGGCAGCGTTCGTGTCGTATCCGGTAAACCGACGACCGGCACGTGTCCGGCAGGTAACGTCAACACGGTCGCGGCAGTACTGAACTGGGTCCTTGCAGGGGCTGGCACAGAACGGATCGAGAGGGCTCATGGCGCGTATCGGTGACGGAGGCGACCTGCTGAAGTGCTCCTTCTGGGGAAAGAGTCAGAAGCAGGTGCGCAAACTCATCGCCGGGCCCGGCGTGTACATCTGTGACGAATGCATCGACCTGTGCAACGAGATCATCGAGGAGGAGCTCGCCGAGTCCAGCGAGGTCAAGCTTGACGAGTTGCCCAAGCCGACGGCGATCCGCGAGTACCTCGATCAGTACGTCATCGGCCAGGACGTCGCGAAGAAGGCGCTGTCCGTCGCGGTCTACAACCACTACAAGCGCATCCAGGCCGGCCCCGACCGGGGCCCCGAGCCGGTCGAGCTGGCCAAGTCGAACATCCTGATGCTCGGCCCCACCGGCTGTGGCAAGACCTACCTGGCCCAAACGCTGGCCAAGATGCTGAACGTGCCGTTCGCCATCGCGGACGCCACCGCGCTGACCGAGGCCGGCTACGTCGGCGAGGACGTCGAGAACATCCTGCTCAAGCTCATCCAGGCCGCCGACTACGACGTCAAGCGGGCCGAGACCGGCATCGTCTACATCGACGAGGTCGACAAGATCGCCCGCAAGTCGGAGAACCCGTCGATCACCCGCGACGTGTCCGGGGAGGGCGTGCAGCAGGCCCTGCTGAAGATCCTGGAGGGCACGCAGGCCTCGGTGCCGCCGCAGGGCGGTCGCAAGCATCCGCACCAGGAGTTCATCCAGATCGACACGACGAACGTGCTGTTCATCGTTGCCGGCGCTTTCGCCGGGCTGGAGAAGATCATCGGTGAGCGGGTCGGCAAGCGCGGCCTTGGCTTCGGCGCCGAGGTGCGCAGCAAGTTCGACATCGACGGGTCCGACGTGTTCTCCGACGTCATGCCCGAGGATCTGATCAAGTTCGGGCTCATCCCGGAGTTCATCGGCCGGCTCCCGGTGGTCGCCTCGGTGACCAACCTGGACAAGGAATCGCTGGTCAAGATCCTCACCGAGCCGCGGGATGCGCTGTCCAAGCAGTACCAGCGGCTGTTCGAGATGGACGGGGTCGCCCTGGAGTTCGAGGCCGACGCGCTGGAGGCGATCGCCGACGAGGCGATCCTGCGCGGCACCGGTGCCCGTGGTTTGCGGGCGATCATGGAAGAAGTGTTGCTGCCGGCAATGTACGAGGTGCCCGGCCGCGACGACGTGGAACGGGTCGTGGTCAGCGCCGAGACCGTCCGGTCGAACGTCTACCCGACGATCGTGCCGCGGGCACCCAAGCGCACACCGCGCGAGAAGTCCGCCTGATCAGGATCGCAGCAGCAAGCCCCGGCCAGTGCGGTACCGAGGCCTGTCGTATGCGACGGGTCAGCTCCCGCCGCAGTTGGCCTCCAGCCACTGCGAGACGTTGTCGCTGGCGGTGACGAACTCCTGGCTCTCGAACAGCTGCGCGGCGTCGGACAGCGTCCCGCCACCGGCCTGGTCGGCCAGCGTGGCCAGGGTGTCGATGTCGGGCGCAATCTCCGGCGGGATCTCCCCGGAGTTCCGCAGATCCTCCAGCGCCTGCTTCAGTTCGCTGGCGTCGTACTCGCTGGATCCACCGGCCAGAGTGGCCAGCGGCGCGAGCGTGACGGAGAGGTAGGCCAGCGAGACGGAAACGCAGGCGTTGTTGTAACCCGGGACGTCCAGGTCACTGAGGTTCGTCGGGAAGCCGGTCGGAACCGACAGGTCGGTGGGCTCGACCTGCGATGTCCGGCTCGTGCGTTCGGACGTCGTCTCTTCGGTGGTCAGGGTCTCCGCCGCGGCGGTGTTGACCTGCGCCGACCCCTGGACCGACGATCCGCAGGCTGCAACGGTCAGGATGGCCACCACGCTGAGAGCCAGCGCAGCGGCGAGGGCGTGACGAGACCTCATGTGTTCTCTTCCTACGAAGCAGCCCGGGTTGGCAGAAAGGATCCTAGTCGGCTGAACTTGCCGATACGGTCAGCTCGCGGTAGCCCCGCTGACCCGCCACCCACCGGTGTAGATGTTGAACCCGGACGCCGAGGTGAACCCGATCAGCGTGAGCCCTGTCCGGCCGGCCAGTTGAACCGCCAGCGATGACGGCGCCGACACCGCCACGAGCAGGCCCACCCCGGCCAGCACCGCCTTCTGCACCAGCTCGAACGACGCCCGGGACGAGGTGACCAACGCTCGGTCGGCCAACGGCAGCCGGTCGGCGAGCAGCGCGGCCCCGATGACCTTGTCCATCGCGTTGTGCCGGCCCACGTCCTCCCGGACGTCCTCGATCAGGCCGTCCGCGGTGGCCAGCCCGCAGGCGTGGATGCCGCCGGTCGACCGGAACGTGCGCTGTCGCGCGCGGAGCCGCTCGGGCAGCGCGCTGATGGTCTCCGGCGTCATGATGATCTGCCCGGGGACGTACCGGCTCACCTGGGTGACCGCGTCGATGGTCTCGGCGCCGCACACCCCGCACGCGGACGTGGTGACCAGTGCGCGGGGCCGGACCAGATGCGTCGCTGCCGGATCGGCAAGGCTGACGTCCAGCACGTTGTAGGTGTTCAGCCCATCCGGCCCCACGCCGGAGCAGTAGCGGGCGCTCCGGACATCGTCACGCCCGGTGATCACGCCTTCCGCGTGCAGCAGGCCGTGTGCGAGTTCGACGTCGGCGCCGGGGGTCCGCATCGTGGTGGTGAATGGTTCACCGCCGACCCTGATCTCCAACGGCTCCTCGCCGGCCACCGTGTCCGGCCGGGAGGTGAAGACACCGTCGCGGTACCGCACGATCGGTGTGCGAACGGTCACCCGGTTCATGCCCCCGCCCTTCCGGGGCACCTCGCAGGCTCGATCGCCCCGCGGCGGTGTCGATGATTCGCTCGGCAAGCCATGCCGCTCAGCATGCCACCCACCCGCGGCGACCCGGCCAGGTCAGCGGCGGACCATCCGGATCTCCAGGATCCCCTCGGAGTCGGTGCGTTCGGCCCCGTTCGGGATGAAGTCGTGATGCACGTAGAAGGCGGCGGCCCGCGGATTGTCCCGGTAGGTCCACAGCGATGCGGGGCCGTCCCCGATGGCCGCCTGAATCAGCTCGTCGGCCAGTCCGGTGCCCTGATGGGCCTCCCGCACGTAGATCGCGTAGAGCTCGCGTTCGGTCTGCGGGTCCTCGTCGCGGTTCGGTCCGGCGATCGCGATGCCGATGACCTCGCCGTCCGTCTCGGCCAGGAAGTGTTCCGCGATCCCGGACTCGATCTCCTTGCGGCGACGCGCGGCGAGCCGCGCGACGTCCATCCCGTCGAACCGCTCGGCTCCCCACAGGGTGTCGTAGGCCTCCCGCCAGCAGGCGAGATGGCAGCCGGCAAAGGCCTCGGCATCCTCCGGCGTCGCGGGCCGGACACGCGAGGGTTGGCTCATGCGTTCGCCCTTTCATAACCTGTGGAATCACGTCGACCGATGTGGCCGGGTCTGGTGCTGTCGGGTCCGCGACGATGGCGCTGACCGACAGTCACCAGGCTAGTCCACGGCCTGCCGCGTGCTTGCCGCACCGGTCCGAAGGCGGGTGGCACCATGTCCTGGTGCCCGTCTACCGTGACTCCGCCGTTGTGCTGCGGGTCACCAAACTCGGCGAGGCCGACCGGATCATCACCCTGCTGACCCGTCGCGGCGGCAAGGTGCGCGCGGTGGCCAAAGGGGTGCGGCGCACCAGGAGCAAGTTCGGCGGCCGGCTGGAGCCGTTCAGCCATGTCGACCTGCAGCTGTACTCGGGTCGCAACCTTGACATCGTCACTCAGGCCGAGACCCTCGATCCGTTCGGCGCGACCCTGGCCGCCGACTACCCGCGCTACACCTGCGCCACCGCGATTGCCGAGACCGCCGAACGGCTGGCTGCGGAGGAGCGTGAGCCGGCGCTGCGGCTGTACCTGCTCGTGGTGTCCGCGCTGCGGGCGCTCACCGACTCCGGGCGCGTACCGACCCTGGTCCTTGACGCGTTCCTGCTGCGGGCGATGGTGCTGTCCGGGTGGGCGCCGGCGCTGCGCGAGTGTGCCCGTTGCGGCCGTCCCGGCCCCCACGCCGCATTCCATGTCGCCTCCGGCGGTGCGCTCTGCGGGGATTGCCGCACGAGTTCGTCCGGCGTGGTCCGTCCGGCCCCGGCCACCATCGACCTGATGGTCGCGCTGACCGACGGCGTCTGGGAGCTGGCCGATGCCTCGGCGCAGAGCTGTCGGCGGGAGGCCTCGGGCCTGGTCGCCGCGCTCCTGCAGTGGCACCTGGAACGGGGACTGCGGTCGCTGCCGATGGTCGATCGGGAGGTGCGGGCATGAAGAGGGGGATCGACCCGCAACCGCCCGCGCCACACCCGAGCGGGGCCCGGCCGCCGGCCCTGCCCGCCGACGCCGTGCCAAAACACGTCGCGCTGGTGATGGACGGCAACGGCCGCTGGGCCAAGCAGCGCGGCCTGCCCCGCATCGAGGGGCACAAACGCGGAGAGGCCGCGCTGTTCGATGTCGTCGAGGGCGCCATCGAGATAGGCATCACCCACCTGTCGGCGTACGCATTCTCCACCGAGAACTGGAAGCGTTCGCCGGACGAGGTGCGTTTCCTGATGGGATTCAACCGCGATGTCATCCGCCGTCGGCGCGACGACATGCACGCCCTCGGGGTGCGGGTGCGGTGGGCCGGTCGGCGTCCGCGGCTGTGGCGCAGTGTGATCAAGGAGTTGGAGATCGCGGAGCAACTGACCGTGGACAACCGCGTGCTGACCCTGACGATGTGCGTGAACTACGGCGGACGCGCCGAGATTGCGGACGCCGCCAGGGCCATCGCCGAACAGGTGGCGGCCGGGAGGCTCGACCCGGCGAAGGTGGACGAGCGGATGGTGGCCCGGTACCTGGACGAGCCGGACATGCCCGACGTGGACATGTTCCTGCGCCCGTCGGGGGAGCTGCGCACCAGCAATTTCCTGATCTGGCAGTCCGCCTACGCCGAGCTTGTGTTCCAGGACACCCTGTTCCCCGACTTCGACCGCCGTGACCTGTGGCGCGCCTGCATGGAGTACGCGTCACGCCAGCGCCGGTTCGGCGGGGTGATCGACACCCCCGGGGTACGGCTCGACGCCGAGGGAAGCCGATGACCGCGAGCGACACCCCGCTCGGCGGCCGGCCGGCCACGGAACCGGCCAAGCAGCGGTACCGGCCTGGCTCGCTGGGCGACCGTCTTCATTGCCATCTGCGTGCAGGCCATCGCTGTACGACGCCGACAACTCGCTGGATGGGCGCCGGTCACCGTCGTCGGGTTCGTAGCCCCGGCCGGGCGGGGATTCTCCGGACCATCGGCTCGCTCGAGCCTGCGGGGAGTGATCGTGTGAGAAAAGCGCGCTCCGGCCGCGCACTTCTTACACGATCGCCCGTCGACAGTCGGCCGAGCTTGCGAGGCCGCCATCGAGCACCGTAGGACGGCGCTGAGACCCGGCGACAGAGGAGCCCGGTTGTTCGGCCGAAATTAGCGGCCCGAAGGCGCATCAGGCCGCATCCGAGCCGCGAACCAGTCTCGAATGTCGTTCAGAGTCAACTGACCGGCCGCGGCGGCGATGGTGAAGTCGTAGGCGTCGTCCTCGCTGTGCTCCAGCGCAAACCCGTTGTTGAGTAGGAAGGTCCAGGTCAGCACCACCGCGAGGCGCTTGTTCCCGTTCAGCAGCGGAAGGTTGCGAACCAGGGACTCGAACAGCGCGGCCGCTTTCGTGGGCAGATCGGGGTAGGCGTCCGCGCCGAAGACCGTCGGGCGTGGTCGGGCGATGGCCGACGACAGCAATCCCGGGTCCCGGAAATGAAATCCGAGGTGGTCGACGACGGCGAACGCCTCATCGTCGGTCAGGTAGTCGATCGGCTCATTCCGGTCGGAATTCACTGGCCGAGGCGATCGAGCAGCCCTGCGTTCTCCCGCAATATCCGATCCGCGTTGGCCAGAGTCCGTGCCGTCCTGGTTTCACGCGACACGTACTCACGGGCCGCGCGGACCAGCAACTGCTGCTTGCTCATGCCCTGGGCCTCGGCCAGGCGTTGGAGCTGGTTGTCGAGATCGTCGGGGAGTCGGAGAGTCATCGCCATGTCTGGATGATACCAATATGGTACCACAGCGCCGGCCTTTGTCGGTCGAGCTTGCTCAGTGCCGCCCTATCAACTCGGCCGCCAATCCCTCGCGCAGCGTGCGGTGTTTGAACTCGAAGCCGTTCTCATGCAGCACCGCCGGCACCGCCCGCCGCCCGTCGACCAACTCGTCGGCGAACTCGCCCAGCGCGGCCCTGATCGCGAACTCCGGCGCCACCCACGGGGCGGGCCGGTGCAGTGCCCGCCCCAGCTCCTCGGTGAACTCCTCGTTGGTCACCGGGTACGGCGCGGTGAGGTTGACCGGACCGTCGACCGGGTGGGTCAGCAGGAACATCATGGCGGCGATGTGGTCGGTCCCCGAAATCCACGGCCAGTACTGCTTGCCCGAGCCGAGCCGCCCACCGAGCCCCATCCTGGTGAGCCGGGAGGTGATCCTGAGCAGATCGCCCTCCATCCCCAGGACCAGTCCGGTCCGCAGGGTCACCACCCGCACATCCGCGGCGCGGGCCGGCGCCACGGCGGCTTCCCAGTGCACGCACAGGTTGGCCAGGAACGTGTCCCCTGGCGCCGCGCTCTCGGTGACGATCTCCGCCCCGCGGGCACCGTAGTAGCCGACGGCGGAGGCGTTGATCAGAACCGGGATGCCCAACCGGGCGCATTCGCCGGCCAGCACCCGGGTCGGGTTCACCCGGGAGGTCAGCATCCGGTGCTTGTAGTCCTCGCTCCACCGGTGGAAGCCGGGGAGAGGGCCGCACAGGTTCACCACGGCGTCCGCCCCATCGAAGACGGAACTGTCCAGATCTGCCGAATGCGGGTTCCACAGGCTCTCCTCGGGCCCGGTGGCGTCGGACCTGACCAGCCGAACGACCTTGTGACCCGCCTCGTGCAGGGCTCGGGTCAGCCGGGTGCCCAGGAACCCGCTCATCCCCGCGGCGACAACCTTCACTGTGCGACCCTCCCGCGTCGTCGAACCGGAGCTGGGGTGGCCGCGCACGCACGGCCGCGGGCGGCCCGCGCTCGGCCGGCCGCCCGCGTGCGCACGTTACAGGCCCAGGTCGCCCTCGAACTCCCCGGCCTCGATCCGCTTCTTGACCGCGGACAGGAAGCGGGAGGCGTCCGCGCCGTCGATGTTGCGGTGGTCGTAGGACAGCGCCAGGTAACACATCGAGCGGATGGCGATGACCTCGTTGCCGTCGGCGTCCTTGGCGACGACCGGGCGCTTGACGATGCCGCCGGTGCCCAGGATCGCCGACTGCGGCGGGACGAAGATCGGCGTGTCGAACAGGGCGCCCACCGAGCCGGTGTTGGTGATGGTGAAGGTGCCGCCGGACAGCTCGTCCGGGCCGACCTTGTTGTCCCGGGTGCGCGCGGCCAGGTCGGCGATCTTACGAGCCAGGCCGGCGATGTTCAGGTCGTCGGCACCCTTGATCACCGGCACGATCAGCCCACGCGGGGTGTCCACCGCAATCCCCAGGTTGACGCTGCCGTGGTAGGTGATCTGCTTCAGGTCGTCCGACAGCGACGAGTTGATCACCGGGTAGGCCTTGGCCGCCTCCAGGGCCGCCTTGACGAAGAACGGCAGGAAGGACAGGTTCACGCCCTCGCGAGCGGCGAACGCGTTCTTGGCCTTGGCCCGCAGCGCGGCGATCCGGGTGCAGTCCACCTCGAACACCGTGGTCAGCTGGGCCGCGGTCTCCAGCCCGAACTTCATGTTCTTGGCGATGGACTGCCGGATCCGCGGCAGCTTCACCGTGGTGCCGATCAGCGCGCTGGCGGCGGCGTCCGGCTTGGGCACGCTGGCGCCTGCTGCGGCCGCGGGAGCGGACGGTGCGGCGGTAGGCGCCGGTGCGGCAGCGGCCGCCTTGGCGGCCTCGGCTGCGGCGACGACGTCCTCGCGGCGGATCCGGCCGCCGACCCCGGTGCCCTTGACCGAAGCCAGGTCGACGCCGCTGTCCGACGCGAGCTTGCGGATCACCGGGGTGACGTAGGTGCCCTCGGGCACCCGCTCCGGCGGCAGCGCCGACGCGGCCGGCCGGGGAGCAGCCGGCGGGGCGGTGGAAGCCGGGGCTGCGGGCGCGGCCGGAGCTGCGGGGGCGGCCGGGGGAGCGGCCGCCGCCGGGGCCGCCTTGGGCTCGGGGGCCGGCTTGGCCTCGGGAGCCGGCTCGGGCTGCCCGGCGGGCGCCGCGGCCGCGTCGCCGATCACACCGAGCTGGGCGCCGACCTCGATCGTCTGATCCTCGCCGGCCGTGATCTCCAGCAGGGTGCCGGCCACCGGCGACGGGACCTCGGTGTCGACCTTGTCCGTGGACACCTCGACCAGCGGTTCGTCCACCTCGACCTGGTCACCGACCGCCTTCAGCCAACGGGTGACCGTGCCCTCGGTGACCGACTCGCCCATCTCGGGCAGCGTGACGGAGGTGCCACCCGCCGACGAACTGCCGGTGCCGCCCGTGCCAGCGGTCGGCTTCTCGGCCGGCTTCTCGGTTTCGGTGGACGGCGCCTCGGCCGGGGCCGCCTCGGCGGCGGGGGCGGCTTCGGGCTCGGGCTGGGGGGCGGCCTCATCTGCGCCGGACACCCCGGAGCCGTCGCCGATGAGCGCCAGATCTGCGCCCACGTCGGCGGTCTCGTCCTCGGCGACCAGGATCTTCTCCAGCACACCGCTGTACGGGGCGGGGATCTCGGTGTCGACCTTGTCGGTCGAGACCTCCAGCAGGGGCTCGTCGACCTCGACCTGATCGCCCACGTTCTTGAGCCATCGGGTGACGGTGCCCTCGGTGACGCTTTCCCCGAGCGCGGGCATCTGGACGGAGTGGGACATGGGTGTTGCTCTCCTCGCTGGTGACCGTGTCGTGCGGATTTCTGTGCTGGAGTGTGGATCGCCGGTCGCCGCGCTGCCGTGCGCACGACGACCGGGCGGCGGCTCAGTCGTGCACGTGCAGCGGCTTGCCGGCCATGGCCAGCATGGTCTCGCCGAAGGCCTCGTACTGCGACGGGTGTCCGTGGATCATCGGAGCGACGTCCTCGGGGTAGGCCTCCCAGCCGACCACCAACTGCGCCTCACCGATCAGCTCGCCGATGCGGGCGCCGACCATGTGCACGCCGATCACGGGACCGTCCTTGACCCGGACGACCTTGATACCGCCGGCCGTCTTGAGGACCTGCGACTTACCGTTGCCGCCGAGGTCGTACACATAGGACTCGACGTTGTCCTTGCCGTGCCGCTCCTGCGCAACCGCCTCGGTCAGGCCCACCGAAGCGACGTTCGGGTCGCAATAGGTGATCTTGGGAATGTTGTCGTCCGGAATGACCGCGGGATTGAGTCCGGCGATCTCCTCGGCCACGAAGAAGCCGTGCTGGAATCCGCGGTGCGCCAGCTGCAGGCCGGGCACGATGTCGCCGACCGCGTACACGTGCGGCAGGTTGGTGTGCAGCCGCTCGTCGGTGATGACGAAGCCGCGGTCCACGGTGATGCCGGCTTCCTCGTACCCGCATCCGGCGGTGGACGGGCCGCGGCCCACCGCGACCAACAACAGGTCCGCCTTGAACTGCGCGCCGCCCTCGACGGTGACGGTGACGCCGGAATCGTCCTGGGTCACGCTCTGGAAGCGGGTGCCGGTCTTGAAGTTGATCTTGCGTTTGCGGAACGCACGCTCGAGCAGCTTGGCCGCCCAGGGGTCCTCCAGCGGAACCAGCGTCGGCAGCGCCTCGATGATCGTCACGTCGGTGCCGAAGGAAGCCCAGGTCGACGCGAACTCGACGCCGATGACTCCGCCGCCGAGGACGATCGCGGTCTCCGGCACCCACTCCAGGCTCAGCCCCTGGGTGGAGGTGATCACCCGGCCTTCGATGGTCAGCCCCGGCAGTGTCTTGGAGTAGGAGCCGGTGGCCAGCACCACGTCCTTGCCGATGTAGCGGTCGTTGCCCACCACCACGGTGTTCGGGCCGACGAACCTGCCCTCGCCCTGCACCAGCTGGATGTTGCGGGACTTGATCAGCCCCTGCAGGCCCTTGTACAGGCGGGTGATGATGCAGTCCTT
>JBIOVW010000592.1:0-6924 GCA_044867945.1 Nakamurella sp.
TGCCGTCGTTCGACGACACCTACTACGGCGCGGACACCTTCGGGGTCGCCAGCGGCGCGTCGGTGCCGCTGGACGACTTCGACCTGGGGCGCGACTACCGGTAGGTCGCTGGGTCGTCGGTAGCGCAAGGGGCGGGTCCGGTTCGGGCCCGCCCCTTTCGCGTTCCCTCGGGCCCGCTGATGCCTGGGGAAGATCCGGTCCTGTGAGGCAGCCGGATCATCCCCAGGCGAGGGATCGAAATGTCGTGAGGTCCACCCGCGTGTTGTCGGGTCGGGTGACGCACGCCTGGGCATGCTCGTGAGCATGGACATCCAGGATCAGGACGAAGTCATCCGGTCGATGCGAGCTCAGGGGCTCTCGCCCAAGCAGATCGCCCGGGAATTAGGCATTTCGCCGGCAACGGCGAGCCGTCTGGTGCGCGACCTGGCGGCGCGGGCGGCGGCGGACACGACGGAGCAGCCGGTCCGGGGTTGCTGGGTCAATGCCGGCTGGAGTGAGGGTCTGACCTTCGACCCACGCCCTGGCTGGGAGGATCACACCGAGCAGCACGACCGACCAGGTGGACTGGTCGCGGTCCTGGTCGCTCGCGACGCCGGCCGCAGCCGGCTGACAGTGTGCGGCTACCTGGTCGATGTCCACTGCCTGGGCGTGAAGGACGTGATCGGACCCCAACGGATGAACGCGCAGCAATGCGACGACTTCACCCGCTCCTTCTTCGGTGGCTTCGACCTTCCGCCGCTGGCCGTGCCGCTCGACCTGGCCCAGGACCTGGTGTTCGGTGGCATCGCCTACGCCCGAACCCTCGGCTTCGAGCCGGCCCCCGACTTCGAAGAGGTCAGGGAGCATCTGGGCACGTGGTCCGGCCCGAGCGCGATCACTTTCGGTCGCGACGGCCGGCCGTTCTACGTCCAGGGTCCCTACGACGACGCCGACCGGATCATGCGTCAACTCCAGCGGTCGGCAGGGGCAGGCAGATTCCACTACCTGGTGTCGGCGTAGCGCCGAAGGCGCTCGGCATGCCAATGCGCCGGCGCCGGTCGAAGGTGAACTCCGTCAGCCACCCGGCGCGTACTGGCTCGCGGTGAACACCCCACCCTGCGGGTCCCGGACCAGTGCCACTCGGGTCCACTCGTTCTCGGAGCGGTCCAAGACCGTTCCGCCGAGCTGCTCGGCTCGCTCGGCTGATTCGTCCCGGTCCGCGACGGTGAACGCGACGTGCCAGTGCGGCTCCTCGCCGTCCGATGCGGGCGCCAGCCAGCCGATCGCGTCGGCGAAACCGGGCGGGACCGCGGCCGCCGACTGCCGCTCGTGGATGCCGGGGTCGACGGTGGCGGCCAAGTGGTTGCCGTATCCCGGAACCCGGATCATCGAAGCGAATCCGACGTCGTCGATCGACCAGCCGAACACGTCGGCGTAGAACCCGGCCGACGCGCCCGGGTCGGCCGCGTGCAGGTCGCTGAAGTTCCACGCCCCCGGGGTGTTGACGACCTGGACACCGGGTCGGCGGCGGGCCTGCCACAGCCGGAAGCGAACTCCGAACGGGTCCGCGCATTGGACCGAGCGGCCGCCCTCACCGGCGTCTGTCGGCCCGTCCAGCACCCGACCGCCGGCGCCCTCGATCCGCGCCGCGGCGGCGTCGGCATCGTCCACCGCGACGTACGTGTGCCACCGCGGGGTCTCGCCCGACGGGCCGGCTTCGCCGATGCCGGCCGCGTCGAGCCCGTCGAGCTGGGCGATGAGGTAGCGGGGCGCCGCGCCGGGCGGTGTTGCCTGCTCGAAGGTCCACCCGAAAAGGCCGCCGTAGAACGCGGTGGCCGCCTCGATGTCCGGACATTCGATGTCCACCCACGAAGTGACGCCGGCCGGATAGGTACGTGTCCCGGGCATCGATCCTCCTGTCGTCCGATACTTGCGCCGCTCACGCTAGGTCGGATAGGGGTCAGATTCTGTCCGCATCTGACAGGAGTCCTACAGTGCCTGCATGAGGGCGGCGGCGAACACGAGGTATGGGCCACCGGACGTGGTGCGGGTCCTGGACGTTCCGACACCCACGATGGGCGACCGGGACATCCTGCTGAGAATCCGCGCCACGACCGTCAACCGGACGGATTGTGCGTACCGGGCGGGACTGCCGCTGTTTGCCAGGCCGCTCTACGGGCTGCCGAGGCCGCGGGTGAAGGTGCTGGGTTGCGAGTTCGCCGGCGACGTCGAGGCGGTCGGCCCGGCCGTGACGACCTTCCGCCCCGGCGACCGGGTGTTCGGGTACAACGAGGGCCCGTTCGGCGCGCACGCCGAATTCCTTGCCCTGCCCGCGGCCGCCTCCGTTGCGACGATCCCGGCGAACGTGACCTACCCGGCGGCGGCAGCGGCCACCGAGGGGTCGCACTACGCGCTGTCGACGATCGTGGCGGCGCGGGTGCGTCCCGGACAGCGGGTGCTCGTCCACGGCGCGACCGGGGCCATCGGATCGGCTGCGGTGCAGCTCCTTTCGGTGTTCGGCGCCCGAGTGACGGCGGTGTGCGCCACTGCGCATGTTGATCTCGTGCGGGACCTCGGGGCTCGCCGGGTGATCGACTACACCGCTGTCGACTTCACCCGGGATGAAGAGGCCTTCGACCTGGTGATCGACGCCGTCGGCAAGAGCTCGTTCGGCGCGTGTCGACGACTGCTCACGCCCCACGGCGCGTACGTGTCCACGGAGCTGGGCCGCGGTGCGCAGAATCCGCTGCTGGCAGTGATCACCCCGGCGCTGCGCGGCCGGAGGGTCCTGTTCCCGATTCCGCATCATTCGCAGGTCCTGGTCCAGCGGTTGGCCGCGCTGATGGCGGCCGAGCGATTCAGGCCGGTGCTCGACCGGCACTACCCGCTGGACCGCATCGTCGAAGCACACAGTTACGCGGAGTCGGGACGAAAGATCGGCAGTGTCGTCATCGACGTCAGTAGTAATGGATCTCCAGCAGCAGGCAACCCTGCTGCGAGCTGAACGGGCCGTGCGGCTCACCGGGTGGACGGCGGACGAAGGACCGGGGCACCACCAGATGGCCGCCGTGACCCTGCTCGTCGCTGCCGACCGTCAGGTCACCCTCGATGAGAAGCACCTCTTCCCAATGGGAATGCACGAACGGGTCGGTGGTGAAGACGCCGGGGCCGAACCGCAGCAGGTGCGTTCGATGACCCGTCCGCAACTCCTCGTCGAGATCGTCGGCGAGCAGCTTGCGGGTGATCCCCGCCGGATACCCGGCGGGGCTTTCCCACCCGCCCTGGTCCAGGTGCGTGAACTCGGCCATGGATGTCAGCCTGCTACGGGCGCGCCTCGAACACCAGGTTGAACGGGGTTTGTGCGGCCTGCCGGAATCGGCTGAAGCCGGCGTCCAGCACGAGCTGTCGGATCGCGGCCGGACCGGCCTGCGCGCCCAGCGCATACCCGCCCGGTTGGGACTTTCCGTTGGGCACGCACAGGAAGGTCGAGAACGAGTAGTACATCCGGCCGACCGGGTTCACGTTGTCGGCCACCGAGTCGCCGGCGAAAGGTTCAACGATGAGCCAGGTTCCGTCGGCGGCGAGCGACTGGAGCACGTGCCGGGCCGACCCGAGCGGATCCCCCATGTCGTGCAGCGCATCGAAGGTGGCCACCAGGTCGTAGCCGGTCCCGGTGAACGTCTGCGCCGAGGCCACCTCGAACGTGGTCTGCTCGGCCACGCCGGCCTCGGCGGCCCGCTTGCGAGCGACCTCGATCGACTCCCTGTGGTAGTCCGATCCCACGATCGTCGCGTGTGGGAACTCCTGGGCGAGCAGCACCGTCGAGGATCCGTGCCCGCACCCGACGTCGGCGATGCGGCCACCGGCGGCCAACTTGTCCACCACACCGTCGAGCGCCGGCAACCAGTCCGGAATCAGGTTCGCCGCGTAGGCGGGCCGGAAGAATGCCTCCGTGCCGCTGACGACGTCGTGATCGTGTTCGTGCCACCCCATGCCGCCGCCGGTGCGGAACGCCTCGCTGATGCGCGGCGCCGCGCGCATGGCGCCCACTGCGACCTGGAAGGCGGCCGGCAGGTTCGGTCCCTTCGGATCGGCCATGGCGTAGGACTGCTCCGGCGTCATCGAATACCGACCGGAATCGGAATCGAGTTGGACGTACCGGCCGGCGGCCTGACCCGCCAGCCATTCGGAGACGTACCGAGCGTCCGTCCCGGTTCGCGCGGCGAGTTCCGTGGGCGTGGCGGGCTCGGCCGCGAGTGCCGGGTACAGGCCCAACCGGTGACCGACGACGATGTTCCCGGCCGCTGCGGCGGCCCCCAAGTCGGCGACGAAGCGTCCGAGCAGGTCCATCAGCGCATCGGAGCGTCCCGGCGCAGCCGGGTCAGGCCCCTGCGGCGAGCAGTGTTGGTTCATGGTGATTCTTCCCCCTTGAGTTCGGGTGTCGGCGAGGTGACCAGCGCGGTGATCTCGATTTCCAGCGTGACCGAATCGCCGAGCACCATTCCGCCGGCCTCCAGCGCGACGTTCCAGGTCAGTCCCCAATCACGGCGGAACACCTTCCCGGTGCCGGTGAAGCCCAGCCGGAGCTGCCCATAGGGATCCGTGCCGGCACCGTGGTAGGTGAATTCCAGTTCGATCGGCCGGGTGAGGCCCTTGATCGTCAGATCACCTGTGATTGCCACCCGGTCACCGCTGATCCGGCGAACCGCCTTGCTGTCAAAGGTGATCGCCGGATGGCGTTCGATGTCGAAGAAGTCCGCCGAGCGCAGGTGTGCGTCCCGATCGCCCTGGTAGGTCTCGATGCTCGCGGCATCCACGGTGACGTGCACCGACGAGCCCGCAAGGTCGGATCCGGCAAGGGCACCGTGCCCGGAGAATCTCAGGAACTGGCCGTGCACCGGCGTCATCATGTGTCGGACGGCGAATCCCAGTCGGGAATGCGCGGGATCCACCGCGAAGATGCCGGCCGGAGTCATGTCGAGCGCCCCCGGGGCAACCGTGGAACTGGTCATAGGATCTCCTTCGAAATCGGCGGTGATGAAAAGGTACGGTCGTTGCCGAACCGTTCGCGTCGGAGGAAATGACCATTCACGCCGATCGATCAACCGACGTGCCAATGGGAATAAATACCCAGCGGAGAGCCAGGATCAGGATCCGATCAATCCCTCGCGGTGTGCGAACGCGGCCTCCGCCGAACGATTGCCGACACCGAGCTTGCCGAAGATGTTGGACACATGCCGCGCCACGGTCTTCTCGCTGATCACCAACGTGCCGGCGATGTCCCGGTTGGTGCTCCCGGCGGCGATCAGCCGGAGCACCTGAGCTTCCCGCTCGCTGAGCCCACCAGGGAGGCGAACGCGGCGCCGGCCGGCCAGCAGCCGCTCACAGGCGGCAACGACCGCATCGTGGCCAAGGGCGCCGAAGAACGTCGCGCACTCCTCGAGCCACCGGATCGGCTCACCCCATCCGTCACGCAACGCAGGCTCGGCGGCCAGCCGCAACGCCAGCACGGCAACGGTGTCGACGTCCTGCATCCGGTCCACTCTCGCCGCGACGGCCGCCGCCAATTCCGATGCCCGCTCGGGGTTGCCGGACCGCCCGAGGCTCACCGCGTCGCCGTAGTCCAGGTAGACCCGGGTCAGCGCGTGCACGCCCGCCTTCGAAGCCCTGACCTCGGTCCGCGCCTCGTCCCCGGCCCGATCCTCCACCGTGCGAATCAGCGCCCAGAGGCCGGGAAAGGTGGGAACGCCACCCGCCCTGGTCCGGCGTAGCGCGGCGATGCCCGGTTCCATTTCGGCTAGGGCACGCTCGCGCTGCTCCTGCAGGGTCCAGTACTCGCCCCAGATCTCCGACACCGCGCCCTGCAGCATCAGGTCTTCAGGCGCCAATGCCAGCGCGTGGGTCACCGCGGCCTCCATCTGCTCTCGCCGGCCCTGCCAGGCGAAGACATCGGCCTGCACGCCCACAGCCAACGGCAGGAGGCTGTCCAGCCGCAGCCGCCGGGAGGCCTCCGCGCACCGCACCGCCGCCTGCAGCGCCTGGTCGAGCAGCGCGGCGCGGTTGCCCAAGGACAGGGCCAGCTGCAGGTCAACGACCGCGGCGGTTGCCAAGGCGCCGAGCCGCAACGCCCCGTCCCGTGCCCGCACCAGGCGGTCCCGCCCGGCACAGGTGAGCAGATCGATGGACCCGAGCTTGTGCAAAGCCCTGACCTCCCACAGGCGCAGCCCGTGACGATCGGCGACCTGCCGACCACGCTCGAAATAGGTCTCGGCCTGCACCAGGTCCGACTGCCTCGCCTGCCGTCCGAGGATCTCGAACGCCTCGCACACCACATCGGCAGGTCCCGCCGGTTCCGCGGCCGCGAGCGCGAGGTGGGCATGCTCGGCCGCCTGACCAAGCTTGCGCTCGCCCATCGCCACCTGAGCGGCCAGCACCTCGACACGGGCCGACAGTTCGGCGTCGGTGTCCCTGGTTGCCTGTGTCCGTGCCAGTTCGACGTGCTCGGTCGCCGTCGGCCAGGCCCCGGCTGCGACCGCCGCCCGGGCCAGGCAAAGGTGAACGCGAGCCAGAATGCGGTTGGCATCCGGCCGGGCGGCCAGCCGGGCGATGAGCGGTTCGCCGACCTCAATGGCCCGCTCCACCTGTCCCGCGTGCGCCAGCACCTCGGTCAGGGAGTCGTCGATGTTGTCGAGCAGCATCGGATCGTCCAGTGCGTGGCCCCGGGCGCGCTCCAGAACAGTCTGGGCAATGATCAACCCGCCGTCGTTGAACGCTCGCCGTCCGGCCTGCAGGAGGCTGGTAGCCGCCCGGTGGCGGTCGCCGGCCTGTTCGGCGAGTTCGGCGGCGAGGTCGCACCATCGGCCCGGAAGGTCCGGGTGCGCAGCGACGAGGGCATCGAGGGCGCGCCTGGACAGCTCGACCCGATCGGGCGGAAGCAGGTGGGCG
>JBIOVW010000593.1:0-2521 GCA_044867945.1 Nakamurella sp.
ACGTCCAAAGCGTGATGGGGACGAACCGGTTGCGGATCGTCGGGTTGTTGAACAGCGAGGCGTAGTTGTCGAAGCCGACACCGACGCGCCAGCCGGGCTGCAGGATGGTGCCGTCCGGCGCCTGGAAGTTGCCGGTGTCGTTTGGGGTGTAGACGACGCCCGTGTTCGTGTCGGTCAGCGTGTCCGCATCCGGGTCGTAGGCATAGCCGGCGCGCACCTCCTTGGCCACGGACACACCGGTCGGCCGCAGGAACGTGCCAGTCTGCACGTTCAACGGGACCCGCATCTCGGTCCACTGGGCGTTCAACTCCGGAGCAGCGGAGAGGGATCCGAGGTTCAACGACGTGTAGCCGGCGACGCCGGTGACTCGCTCGCCCGACTTCTGCAGATCAGTGGGAGCTACCGGGGTGAGGCCCTCATCAGTGCCGATGAAGGTTTCCCCCGGCGTCGCGGTGCCCTCCGGGAAAGTGACCAGCATGGACACTGTGCCGCGCTGCTCGATGGGAACAACCGGGTAGTCGGCCGAGCCCTCGACGGGCCGTTCGCCGCGGATCAGGAGGGCGTCGATCGCGGTCGACTTGTCGCCGAGGTGGCCTGTGCCGTAGTTGGTGAAGCTGGAGAAGCCCGTCAGGAAGATCGTGAAGATCTGGAACACGAGCAGGAAGAGCAGGCCCGGCAGGAGGTACTTCATCGGCAGCCCGCGGGTGAAGTACACGACATTCACCGCCACGAGGGCGAGGACGAAGAACGCGACCGCGATCCACCACTGGTCGGTCCAGGCCTCGATCAGCATCCAGACGAGCAGCGCGTCGATCATGGCGACCAGGGCCAGCTTGACAGCCAACCCGCCGACCGTGATCGAGCCCGCGGCCTTCTTCGGCTTTGCCTGCTCCGGTGCTTCCGTCGTGAGGCTCATGGTCGGGGTCCTTCATCTCGTCGCCATCATGGGATCTAGGTCGGCCGATCCGGAACCAATGGCCCGGGTCGGCCGACCCGGATGTGGATCAGCTACCGGCAGCGAGCGCCTTGTTGATCGTGTCGCCGGCCGCCGTCATGGTCGCCGTGGGGTCCTCGCCCGAGGCAACCTTGAACTCGGCGAGGCCCAAGGCCTCGAACACCGTGGGCATCTGGGGCACGGATGGCTGCGGGATGCCCTGCTTGCCGAAGTCGATGAAGCCCTTGGTGATCGGGTCGGTGATCTTGTCCACGGACTCGGTCCACGCCGGCGGGCGCGGATCGGCCGCGTACATGGAGTCCATGAACTCCGTCGTCATCACGTAGTCGTTGAGGAACGTCTGCGCGATGAGGGCGTTCTTGGCCTTGGTCGGAGTGAAGAACGTCTGGACGCCGATGAGCGGCTGGGCGGTGGAATCGCCGTTGGGGACGGGGCACACCACGGTGTCGGGCACGCCCTTGACCGCGTCGCCGGCGTTCCACGGACCGGTGATGAACCAGGCGGACTTGCCGGTGTTGTAGGACTCCTTGGCGATGTCCTGGGTGACCGAGGGCTTCAGCAGCCCGTCGTTCGCGAACTCCTGCATGCGCTCCGCGGCCTTGATCGAGCCCTCTTTGCCGACGCCCATGTCGGCGGTGTTGGTCCCGCCGTCGCCGAAGATGTAGCCGCCGTCAGCGCTGTACATGGGGTACCAGTGGTAGGCGTCGCCCTTGTCGCCGATCTGGAGGGCCAGCGGCAGGGACGAGTCGCCGTCGTCCACGAGCTTCTTGCCGGCATCGTGCAGGGCGTCCAGTGACGCCGGGCAGTCCGGCGACAGCTTGGGGTTCGTCAGCATGGCGATGTTCTCGACCGCGTAGGGGACGCCGTAGGTCTTGCCACCGTTGGTCACGGCCGTGACGGCCACCTCGGTGAAGCTGCTCGCCTTGGCGCCGAGGTCGACTGGTGCCACGACACCGTTGGTGACCAGCTCGCCGATCCAGTCGTGCGCGCCGATGAAGACATCCGGGACGTCGCCGGTCTGGCTGCCCTGCACGACGCGCGCCCGGATGTTGCCGTAGTCGATCTGCACGACGTCGCACGTGATGCCGTTGGCCGCGGCGAACTTGTCGCATTGCGCCTTGATCGGTGGCGTGCGGACCTCGTCGGCCCAGATCGTGAAGGTGCTCGATGCGGGGGAAGGTGCCGCGCTCTGACCGGAGTCGCCATCGTCGCCGCCACAAGCGGCGAGCAGGAGGGCGAGGCCGGCCAGAGTGGCCCCGGTCTTCGTGATGCGGTGCATGGAAGCTCCGTTCCTGTGAGGGTCACGGGGTCGTGCACAGGGCCCCGTTGTCGGAAATCATGCACAGCGGGGGGCTGCGTGGCGCGGTGGCGGCGTTCCGGGAATCCCAGACGTGATGCGCATTCCGTGCAGCGCCTCGAGCCGTCTGCGGGTACCTCAGATTGCGCTGTCAGGCATCTGAGGTGCTCAGTGCCGCCGGCCCTCGACGGAGATAGGTAGATCCCCCGATGTATCCCGGGCACCTCAGAGCGGATCTTTGAGTCAGGCCAATCCGGGCCGCTGCCACC
>JBIOVW010000594.1:0-5212 GCA_044867945.1 Nakamurella sp.
CGCGAACAGGAGGTCTGGCGCTTCCTCTCGACCTCGCTGTCGATGCAAGAGATCGCCGATGCGTTGTACGTGTCGCGGAACACGTTGAAGTCGCACGTGCGCAGCATCTACCGCAAGCTCGGCGTCAGCACGCGCGAAGCCGCGGTCGGCCGCGGGAACGGCATGGAGCGCGCCGAGGCGTGAGGCGCGCCGTCAGTCGAAGACGTCGAGGCCCTTGCCGAGCACGACGGAGCCCATCACGACGAGCAGGACCGTCATGACGGCCGCGTTGTGGACGCCGAGCCACGCCTTCCACCCGTCGAGCACGTGCTGCGCGTTCTCTCCGCCGAACAGGTAGACGGCCACCGCGCCCGCGATCGAGACGCTCGCGACGAGCACGAACAGGATCACGACGACGGCATCGTCACTGCCCGACAATCCTGCCTGCGCGATGGTCGCACCGGCGCCCGCCGCGAGGATCAAGTTCTTCGGGTTCACCGCCGAGAGCAGCACGCCGAGACCCAGAGCCTTCAGCGGTGTGAACGCGTCGATCGTCGCCATCCACGTCGGCATCTCTGCCTGCTCGCCCGGACGCGGCCGGCCGCGCCGGTGATCGGCGGCGGGCTGGTCGTCGTGGTCGCCGCGGGCGGGTTGGCGGTGACCGGGATCGCGCAGCTGAGGGTCGTCGGGATCGCCACGGCCGTCGCGGTGGCCGTGTCCGTCCTCGCCGTACTCACCCTGCTACCCGCCCGGTCGCATCCCGATGACCCGCCTCGATCGGGCGCACCGGGGCGGTGGGTCCGGCTGGTCATCGGGCACCCCGTGGCGGCGATCGGCGCGGCGACGGCCGCGCTGGCCCTGGTCGCGGTGCCTGCGCTGATCGTCGGCGGTGATCGGGCCGATGCGGCGACCGGCCGGGCCGATGAGTTGCTCGCCGCGGCGTTCGGTCCGGGCGCGGCGGGCCCGCTGTTGTTGACGGTCGAGGTCGAGCGGGCCGATGCGCTCGGCTCCGGTCTGCCCGCCATCGCTGCCGAGGCGCAGACGCTCGACGGGGTCTCGCTCGCCGCCCCGGGCCGGGTGGCTGCCGACGGGACGCTCGGCGTGGTCACCGTGCTGCCCACCACCGGACCCGGTCATCCGGCCACCCGCGAACTCGTGCACCGGCTCCGCGACCATCCGTGGGTGGTGACCGGGGCGGTGGTCGAGGTGACCGGGGCGACCGCGGTCGCCGTCGACGTCGCCGGCCAACTGACCGACGCGATCCCGCGCTACCTGCTGGTCGTCGGCGTCCTCGAACTGGCGGTGCTGCTGGTGCTGATCCGGCCGTGGACGGTCGGCCTGGCCGCGGCGATCGGCTCGGCCCTGTCGATCGCCGTCACCCTGCTGGTGACTCGAGCGCTGGCTGGTTGGGGCTGGGCTCCCGGGGTCGAGGCGATGACGCCGATCGTGGCCACGGCCGCGGTTGTGGGGCTGGTGCTCGATCAGGCCGTGCGCTCCGACAGGGCGGCGCCGCGCACGGTCGGCGGGTGCGCGGCACTGGTCGCTGCCCTGTTCCTGCCGGCGACCCTGACGTTGTCGGTGCCGATCGCCGGTGCGGCGGTCGCGGTGGCGATCGGGGTGTCGCTCGACGCCCTCGCCGTGCGGCTGGTTCTGCACCCAGCTCTGGTCACCCTGCTGACCCCGAGCGTCCAGCACGGCAGGGATTCTCGCCGGGTGATCGAGCAGGCGCCGGCCGCGCTTGAGCCGCGACGCGGCGGCCGGCACCGGGGCGACTGACCGGGGTCATCCTGCTCGGTACGGGTTGGCGTCGGCCGGTCGCGGCTGCACCGGGATCCCGCGCAGCCACAGCCGGATGCCCTGCCAGCGGATCAGCGCCCCGGTGCGCACGGTCAGCAGCGGCCATCGCAGCAGCGCCCCGATCGCCGACCGGATGGTCAGCTCGCGGCCGGGGCCGGTCAGGGTGGCCACGAACGGGGTCGACCCGTCCTGGCACAGGGTGACCGCCACCGACAGCCGCCGGCCGGGCAACGGAGTGCGCATCGTGTAGGTACCGCCCATCGGCAGGAACGGGGAGACGTAGAACTGCTTGTCGACCCGACCGGACCCGGTGGCGTCGGGTCGCAGCACGTACACGTGCCGGCCGCGGTAGGTGTTGTGCACCTCGGCGATCACCGCCACCAGCTGCTCGCCCTCGGATTCGCAGTGGCGCAGGCAGTAGTACACCGACAGCGGGTTGAACACGTGCCCTAACGTGCGTGGGCAGGTGAGCAGCAGAATCCGGTCCGCGGCGAGGTCGTGCTCGGCCAGCAGCTTCCGGACGTTTGCCGCGATCGGCGCCGACGGGTCGCCGAAGTGGTCGCGGGCCTCGAAGCGGACCAGCCGGCGCAGTCCCCAGGGCAGGTCGGGCGGCGCGTCCAGATCGATCAGCCAATAGCAGGTGCGGTAGGCGAACGTTCGGTGCACCCCCGCGGGAGCCGCCGCGGTGCGGCGGTGGACGGTGGTGGCGTCGTAGATGCTGGGCACCACCCCGCTCGGCGACCGGTCGCCGTGACGGGCCGGCTCGGCGCGGGTCGAGACGCTCACCAACCGGCTCCCAGCGACGCGGCAGCCCGCACCCCGGACACGCAGCCGTCCTCGTGGAAACCCCAGCCCTGCCAGGCCCCCGCGAAGGCCAGGCGGTCGGTGTTGATCAGGTCGAGTTGCCGTTGGGCGGCGACCGATTCGCGGGTGTAGCAGGGATGCGCGTAGGTCATCCGGTCGAGCACCGACGCGGGGTCGACGGCGGCGTCGTCGTTGAGGGTCACCACATATCCGCGCTCGTCCTCGATCCGTTGCAGCCGGCTGATGTCGTAGCTGATCCGCACCCTCTCGGGTTCGGCCCGACAGTGCGTCATTCGGTAGTTCCAGGACGCCCGCGCGCGGGGCGCGCGGGGCAGCACTGACCCGTCGGTGTGCAGCAGGGCGGTGCTGGGCAGGTATTCGAACGCGCCGAGCAGCCGAGCCTCGTCGGCCGTGGGTGCGGTCAGCATGGCCAGCGCCTGGTCCGGATGGCAGGCCAGCACCGCACGGTCGACGTGATGAACGGTGTCGGCGTCGTCCTGGATCACAATTCCGCCGATCTGCCGTTGCACCGACCGGATCGGAGTCGCGGTGTGCACCGCGCTGAGGTTCTTGGCCGCCCGTTCGACGTAGATCTTGGAGCCGCCCACGACGGTCCGCCACTGCGGCGAGCCGGTGATGCGCAGCGCGCCGTGATTGTCCAGGAAGGTGAACAGGTATCGCGCCGGGTATTCACGGGCGCCGTCGAACCCGCACGACCAGACGGCTGCGACAAGCGGCAGCAGGAAGTGGTGGGTGAAGTAGTCGGTGAACCGGCCACGGGCGAGGAATTCGGCGACGGTGGGGGCGTGGTGGCCGCCGTCCGCCGGACCGTCGAGGACCGCGCGCGCCCGGCGATGGAAGTACTTCACCTGGGCGAGCATGGCCAGGTACTGCGGCCGCACCAGGGCACGCGGGTGGGCGAACAGCCCGCCGAGGCCGTTGGCGCCGGCGTACTCCAAGCCGCAACCGTCGCAGTGCACGCTCATCGACATGTCCGAATCCTGGGTGGTCACCGCAAGCTCGTCGAACAGCCGAAGCAGGGTCGGGTAGGTGCGGTCGTTGTGCACCAGGAAGCCCGAGTCCAGGCCGACGACCCGCCCGTGGGTGAGCGCGACGTCGTGGGTGTGCGCGTGCCCGCCAAGGCGGTCGTCCGCCTCGAACAGGTGCACGTCGTAGCGCCGTTGCAGCAGGTGGGCTGCGGTGAGCCCGGCAACGCCCGACCCGATCACGGCCACCGTGGGACGGCCGGAGGAGGCCTTCGCAGTCATCGGTCGGTCCTCTCTCCGACCGGGCCAGGCGCGCTCCGCACGGAACGCGCGTACCCGGTCCGGCCGGTATTCGTCGCCGAATCGCAGGCAGCTAGGTTGCGGCGGCACTGCCGCCGACTGTCCCTCGCGTGATGTACGCGTGAAGGTGCCTCATCAGATCACGATTCGCGCAGCGAAGCCTGAGCGGGTGCTCGTGACCGGGTCGGTCCGACCCTGATTCTGTGACGGGCGCGGCCAGTAGACTCCGGCGCGGAGGCGTGTCCGAGTGGCCGAAGGAAGCCGCCTTGAAAGCGGCCAGGTGTCAAAGCCTCGGGGGTTCGAATCCCTCCGCCTCCGCGAAGGCCGTCCGTCTACGGAGCGGGCCAGACCAGCTGCCGAAACAGCGCGTCACCCCCGACGTCGACCAAGCCGAGCCGTTGCAACCAGGCGAGCGACGCGGATCCGTACACGCCGGTCGCGTGCACCGGGAGGTGATGCTCACCGGCCGTCGCCAGGAGCTCGCGCACCAGCCGGCCACCGACGCCCTGCCGCTGGCGGTCCGGACGCAGCGCGATGTCCACCAGCACGACCGGGATCCGGTCGCCCGGAAGGTCGCGGTCCAGGTCGAGCAGCAGCCGGCCGATCCCCGCGCCGTCGACGTTGATGCCCAGGTCGCAGGCGTCCGGGTGATCGGCGGCCAGTTCGCGGTGCCGGCTGACCAGTTGAGTGTCGATCAGCTTGCGCAGCTTGGCCGCGCTCATCTTCGCGCCCACCCAATCGTCGGTCAGCAGCGCGCGCAACGCGTCGTCGCCGACGCCCGGTTGCCCGTTCGGCACCGGCCAGGGCCCGGGCACCAGTGACAGCGGCGGCGGGATCCGGGCGATCAGGTCGCCGACGAGTTCGTCCAATGCGGTGGGTGGGGTCGATCGCTGGCCCGACACAGCCATGACGGTACGCAGAGATCGCGGGCGGCGCGCGTTGCCGACCGTAGCCGGGTGGTTCATGATCACTGCACGAGGGGACGGCCGCCGCGATGGTCGCCCCCGTCAGGAGGGGATGTCCATGGAAGGCAGCGCACCGGTCAACCTGCCCTGCTCGACCACCTTCGATCTGCCCGGCTACACCGTCGAGCGCAACGTCGGCATCTGCTGGGGCCTGGTGGTGCGCAGCGTCGGCTTCGCCAAGGGCTTCACCGGCGGCTTCCGCTCGCTGAAGGCCGGCGAGGTGCCGCAGTACACCGAGGTGGTCGACTCCGCCCGGCAGACTGCCATGGAACGAATGGCTGCCCACGCGCAGCAACTCGGCGGCAACGCCGTGCTCGGCGTGCGGTTCGACTCGTCCGACGTCGCGGAGAACCTGGCCGAGGTGATCGCGTACGGGACCGC
>JBIOVW010000595.1:0-3614 GCA_044867945.1 Nakamurella sp.
CCGGCCACTTCGTCGACCCACACGGAGCAATGTTCGCGGCCGGGCGGGCGGCGCGCGATCACCACGATCGGTACCTCGGCGCCCAGCAGCTCCCCGGGGTTCAGGGCGTCCAGGTCGACCGGGTTGATGATGATTCCTTTCACGTGCTGCCCGGCCAGGCGGCGCAGTTGCAGTCGTTCCCGGTCGGGGGAGCCGGCGCTGCTGCACAGGGTGACGACATCGCCGACCTCCTCCGCGGCGTTGTCGGCGCCCAGAGCGACGTCGGAGAAGAAGGGATTGCGGATGTCGTGCACGACCAGGCCGATCTCGCGGCTGCGTCCGGAGCGGAGGGCCCGAGCCGACTCGTTGGGCACGTAGCCGAGTTCGGCGATGGCCGCATGGACCTTGGCCTGCATCCTCTTGCTGACCCTGCCGGGGTTGTTCAGCGTGTTGCTCACCGTGGCCATCGACACCTGGGCGTGGGCCGCCACGTCGCGGATCGACACGTTGTTCATGGGTCCCTCTCGGGCCGGTCGCGGAAACGTTTTACGCTACGCCATCCGCGGGCCGCCGCACCCATCGCCGCCCGGCCGCCGCGTCACCCGGCCCCGACCGCGGATCCGGTCAGTCCGGCTACCGAGCCTGGCAGGTGAGGGTGTGCCGACCGGCCGACACCGCCTGGCTGGTGCCGTCCGGCAGAACCAGGTCGGCGTCGACGCCCTCCGGCACCAGGATCTCGACGACGAACCCTCCGTCGGTGCGGCGCCAGCCACACTCGACCCGTCCCTGTCGGGTGTCGAGGGCACCCCTGGCCCAGTCCAGGCCGGGGCCCGGAGTGGGCTCCAGCCGGATCCGGCGGTAACCGGGTGCGGCGGGGCGGATGCCGGCGATCACCTGGTAGATCCAGTCGGCGACCGCGCCCAGGGCGTAGTGGTTGAAGGAGGTCATCTCGCCCGGGTTGATCGTGCCGTCGGGCAGCATCGAGTCCCAGCGTTCCCAGATGGTGGTTGCCCCCATCGTGATCGGATAGAGCCAGGACGGGCAGCCCTCTTCGAGCAACAGCCGGTAGGCGGCGTCGACATGTCCGGTCTCCGACAGCGCCCAAGTGACGTACGGGGTGCCGGCGAAGCCGGTGGTGACCTTGTAATCGCGCTCGGACACCAACTGGGCCAGCCGCTTTCCGGCCGCAGCACGGTGATCGTCGTCCAGCAGCCCGAAGCAGATCGCCAGGGCGTAGACGGTGGCGCAGTCCGACAGGATCGTGCCGTCATCGCGCACGTAGTGGGTGGTGAACCGGGACCGGATCCTGTCCGCCAAGGCGGTCCAGCGGATTGCGTCGTCGTTCTTGCCCAGCAGGCGAGCGGTCTGGGCGCCGAACCGAACCGACCGGTAGAAGGAGGCGGTGGCCACGACGCCCTTGTCCGCCTTGGCGTTGGCCGGCTCGTGCGGCGATGCGTCCGGGTCGAGCCAATCGCCCAGCTGATCGTCCCGATCCCACAGACCGGTGTCCGACAGTCGAGGTTCCACCGACTCGAGGTGCCGGACAATTCCGGGGTAGTGGGCGGCGAGCCGGTCCAGGTCACCGTAGGCGGTCCAGAGCGCCTGGGGCACCCACACTGCCGCGTCACCCCAGATCGCGCATGGCCCCTGGAACGGGTTTTCGAACCCGTCCCGGAAGTGGGCGTGCTTGAGGACGTCGGGCACCACATAGGGCACGTAGCCCCCGCTTTCCGTTTCGACCTCGACATCAAGGAGCCATTTGTGCAGGAAGTCGGCCACCTCGAACTGGAAGGCGGCGGTGGGGGCGTAGGCGGCGATGTCCCCGGTCCAGCCCAGCCGTTCGTCGCGTTGCGGGCAGTCGGTGGGCACGTCCAGGAAGTTGCCCTTCTGTCCCCAGACCGAATTGCTGACCAGCTGGTTGATCCCGGGGTGCGAGCACTCGAACCAGCCGGTGCGGGTCATGCCGGAGTGGACGACGACCGCCTCGATGTCCTCGGACGTCACCGGTCCGGGGAATCCGGTGATTTCAGCATATCGGAAGCCGTGGAAGGTGAACGTCGGTTCGAAGGTGTCGTCGCCGCCGGACAGGATGAAGGTGTCGGTGGCCCTGGCCGCGCGGAGCGGGCGGGTGCCCAGTTCGTCGTTCTCCAGGACCTCGGCGTGCCGGACGGTGATGGTGTCGCCGGCGGTCCCGTGCACTCGCAGCCGGATCCATCCCACGACGTTCTGTCCGAAGTCCAACAGCGTCCGGCCGGCCGGGGAGTTCCAGATCCTGATCGGCCTGAGCACCTCGTGCCGGCTGATCGCCGGTCCGACCGTATCGACCAGGGTGCGGCGGTCGAACCCGATGGTGCGCACGGTAAGCGGGTCGGTGTCCGGCCGGCGCAGTCGGGCGTCGATCGTCTGCCCGTTATACAGGCTATTGTCGGGGGTATCGGAAACCCTTGCGGTCCAACGATCGTCGGTGGAAACGGTCTGGGTCGATCCGTCCCGGTAGGTGATCACCAGCTCGCCGACGAAGCCGATGTCGGAGCCGTAATTGGCGTTGGCGCCTTCGAAGCCGAAGTCGCCGCGGAACCAACCGTTGCCCAGTCGCACCTGCAGGTCCAGCTCCTGCTCACCGCGTCGAACCTGCCCGGTGACGTCGAAGTGCTGGACCTGCAGACGCCACTCGTAGGCGGTCCAACCCGGATTCAGCACGGAGTCGGTGATCTCGTGCCCGTTGATGGTGACCTCGTAGACGCCGTGGGCGGTCGCCGCCAATGCGGCCGCGACCACCTGGCCGATGGGTTGGTCCAGCCCGACGGTCCGGCCGAGCAGGACGGCGGCCCCTCGGTCCGTGTCGGCGGTGATCATCGACGCACTGGTCAGCATGGTATCGATCCTTCCGTTCCGTGCTCGGTCTCAGGGCTTCGGGTGGGGATGGGCGAAGCCGGTCTCGTCGACCTCTTCGGCCTCGATGTCGAACTCGTTGCGGGAGCCGTGCCGGAATGCGATGATCGCGGCGGCCATGCCGATGATCATCACGACGGTGAGCACCAGGAACAGGCCCTGCGGTCCGGCGGCGGCCAGGCGCGGGGTGACCAGCGCCAGCAACGCGGCCAGCACCCGGGCGACGAAGATGATCGTGCCCTGCGCGGTGGAACGCAGCAGGGTCGGGAACGACTCCTGGGTCCACACCTTCAGGATGGCCTCGAAGGCGAATGCGCTGCCGATGGCGGACAGGAGTTGCCAGATCAGCAGGGTCGTGATGCTGACGCCGACCACCGCAGGGACCAGACTGGAGAGCACGTAGCAGACGGCGCCGACGTAAAACACCGGCATGCGCCAGCGAGAGTCGACGAAGCGCATGAACACCACGGCGAGCACCAGCAGGAGCCCGATCCCGATCAGGCCGACCTGCGCGGCGAACTCCACGGTCGCGCCGGCGGTGTTGACCCACAGGTAGGTGCCGAACTGGCCGCCGGTATTGGCCGCCAGGTTGACCAGCGGGTAGAAGATCAGGAGGCAGATGAACGGCATCGCGTAGGGCTTGCGGAGCAGGTCGCGGACCCGTACGTGCTCGGCGCGCTCCGTGTGCACACCACGGCGCCGCTCGTCCCGAGCGGCCAGCCACACCGGTGATTCGGGAAGCG
>JBIOVW010000596.1:0-2465 GCA_044867945.1 Nakamurella sp.
CGGTCTGTGGCACAGCCCGGATCCGGCGACGAAGCAGGACGACACCGACACAGTGCCCGATCCGCTGTTCGATCCGGCCGCGATCAGCGGCAACGGCACGGAGCGCCGCACGCCGTCGAGTGTCGGGGACGGACCAAAGGCGGTTCTCCACGATGGTGGATGTACATCGGCTCGAGCCCGTGGTCTCAGCGTGGGAACGGTTCGTGCAGGGCGAGGATCACGTCGCGGGCGTCCGGCCCGAGGTGGCGATCTCCTGGCACCGCTGCAGGGAGCAGTACCGGGTCGACCCGCACCTCACCGAGGCCCCGGTGGCCGTGGCGGAGGTCGACCACACGCCCGAGCACGATGTCGTGTTCGCCGAGCTGGGATTCCGGGCGGCCGCCGTGGCGCACGAGGTGAGCAACGCCAGCGGCGTCGTCACCGTCACCGACGCCACCGGCCGGATCCTGGCCGAGTGGGGCGACCCGGCCACCATCACCAGGGCCAAGGACGCCAACCTGGCGCCCTGGTTCTGCTGGTCCGAGTGCGCAGCCGGCACGAACGGCATGGGGACCGCGCTCGAGGTGCACGGCCCGATCGTGATCACGGGCGCGGAGCACTGGTGTCAGGCCTTCCACAACTGGGTCTGTGCCGGCATCGCGGTGCGGGATGTGGTGACCAGGGAACCGATCGCGGTCCTGAACATCTCGTGCTGGCGCACCGCGCTGCCCGGGTCCGCGGGAAGCTGGCTGGCGAACGCGGCCGCCAAGACCCAGTGCGCGTTGCGACGGCGCGCCCGGGACAGCGGTGCCGAGCTGGTCGCGGCGTACGCCCAGGCCCGGGCGCGGTCCAGCGCGGCCCTCGCGGCGATGGACACCGCCGGCAAGGTGGTGATCGCCGACGAGACGGCGAGCGTGCTGATGGGCGTACCGGCCTCCACGCCGGCGGTCGACCCCACGGTGCGCTGGACCCCGGGGCTGCCGGAGCTGATCGGAGCCGCCCGGTACGCCGGGAGGCAAGCAGCCCGCAACCCCGGCTGGGTCGGCTCGACGCAGATCTTCACCCACCTCGCCGACGAGCCGACCCCGATCGCCATCCGGCCCGTCTTCCTGTCCGGGCACCTGATCGGGAACCTGGTCTCGTTCGGCGCCTCCGACGGGCCCCAGCCACCCCAGGCGGGCGAGCCCGCGCACGCGCAGGCGCCGCCGCGCCGCCTCGTCGCGACCCGCGACAACCGCATGGTGCTGCTGCGCCTACCCGAGGTGTCCTACGCCGAGTCGGAGGGCAACGACGTGTGGCTGTCGACCGACCAGGGGCGACTGCGCGCCTCCTCCCCCGGCCTGGACAAGCTCGAGAGCGAGCTGGCGGACGCGGGCTTCGTGCGGGTGCACCGCAGCTACGTGGTCAACCTCAGCCGGGTCCGGGAGATCGAGCGCGGGCCGAAGGGCGAGCTGACCCTCGTGATGGACGACCGGACGCACACGATGGTCCCGGTCTCCCGGCGGAACTCGCCGGCCGTGCGCCGGGCGCTGGACATCTGACTGCTCGAGCCGCAACCAGGGAGGTCGTTCCGTGTCCGACAGCCCGGACGCCGTCGTCACCGAGCGGGACGAGGGCAGGGCGGGTGGCCTCGGCCTCCCCGCGACACCTCCGCGCCGGGTCCCTCCGGCGAAGGCCAGGACCAACCGCGACTGGTGGCCGAACCAGCCGGACCTGGCGATCCTGCGCACGCACCCCGCGGCGGCCGACCCGATGGGCGCGGCCTTCGACTACGCCGCCGCGTTCGGCACCCTCGACCTCGACGCCCTGGCGAAGGACGTCGACGAGGCGCTGACGACGTCGCAGGAGTGGTGGCCGGCCGACTTCGGCCACTACGGGCCGCTCGTCGTCCGGATGGTGTGGCACTGCGCCGGGACGTACCGCGTCGACGACGGCCGAGGCGGGCCGGCCGCCGGCATGCAGCGCTTCGCGCCGCTGAACAGCTGGCCGGACAACCGCAATCTCGACAAGGCCCGGCGGCTGCTGTGGCCGGTGAAGCAGAAGTACGGCCGCAGGATCTCCTGGGCCGACCTGATGATCTTCGCGGGCAACCGCGCGCTGGAGTCGATGGGCTTCACGACCTTCGGCTTCGGCGGCGGCCGCGCGGACGTGTGGGAGCCCGACGACATCGACTGGGGCCCCGAGCGCACGTGGCTCGGCGACGAACGCCACGGCGGTGTCCGGCAGCTGGTGGACCCCCTGGCCGCCGACCAGATGGGCCTCATCTACGTCAACCCGGAGGGCCCGAAGACGGTCCCGGATCCGCTCATGTCGGCCCGCGACATCCGCCAGTCGTTCCGGCGCATGGGCATGAACGACGAGGAGACCGTCGCCCTGATCGCGGGCGGGCACACGTTCGGCAAGACCCACGGCGCCGGAACGACTGGCGGATGTCGCGGGCCGACATGAGCGGATCCGGGACCGTCTTCGGGCCCTCCGGGTTGACG
>JBIOVW010000597.1:0-2050 GCA_044867945.1 Nakamurella sp.
CCACCGCGCAACGGCTCTACCTGGGCGGGCAAGCCGGGTTCACCGACATCGCAGTGACCGGTGACGGTTCCGTGTCCAACCAGCAGCTCAGGGACGACGTGACCGCCGTGCTGCCGGCCGGGTTCGAGGCGCTGGACGACGCGCAGATCGCCGCCGAAAGCCAGAGCGACCTGCAGGAGGGGCTTTCGTTCATCACCACCTTCCTGCTGGTGTTCGCCGCGGTCGCGCTGGTGGTCGGCACGTTCCTGATTCTGAACACCTTCTCGATCATCGTCGCGCAACGAACCCGGGAACTGGCCCTGCTGCGGGCGCTCGGTGCCTCACGCCGCCAGGTCACCCGGTCCGTGCTGATCGAGGCGCTCGTCGTGGGGGTGGTGGGTTCGACCGTCGGGCTGGCGCTCGGCTTCGGCCTGGCCGTCGGGCTCAAGGCGCTGTTCGGGGCGATCGGGTTGGACCTGTCCGGCGCTGGGCTGGTGTTCGAGTGGCGCACCGCGGTGGTCGCGTACGCGGTCGGCGTCGTGATCACCCTGCTCGCAGCCTACCTGCCGGCTCGCCGCGCGGCACTGGTCCCGCCGGTCGCGGCCCTGCGCGACGACGTGGCGATGCCCGAGTCGTCGATGCGCCGTCGGCTCGTCGCCGGGGTGGCGCTCACCCTCGTCGGCGCCGGGCTGATGGTCTGGTCACTGGGCTTCGACGGCGGGTTGTCCGTGTTGGGTGGCGGTGTGCTCGGCGTGTTCGTCGGGGTGGCGCTGCTCGCCCCGGTGATCGGCCGCCCGATCGTCGCGCTCATCGCGGCGCCGTTCCCGCGCCTGTTCGGCACCGTCGGCGTGCTGGCCCGGCAGAACGCCCGCCGAAACCCGCGTCGCACCTCGGCCACCGCCTCCGCGCTGATGATCGGATTGGCCCTGGTCAGCACCATGGCGGTGCTCGGTCAGTCGACCAAGGCCAGTGTCGACGAACTGGTCGCCACCGATCTGCACGCCGACTACGTGGTGTCCAACGCGATCGGCGCACCATTCTCCACCGGGGTCGCCGACCGGATCGCCGAAGTGCCGGGTGTCGACGAGGTCGTCCCGGTGCGGTACGGCCAGGCTCAGATCGATGGCGTCGACACGTTTCTCACCGCCACTGAGCTGGCCGGCTACAGCCGGATGGTGACGCTGACGGTGCAGGACGGCACCCTGAACGCCGAAGGGCTGGTGGTCGGCGCGGACCGGGCGGCCGAGCGGGCTTGGCAGGTGGGTGATCTGGTGCCGCTGACCTTCCCCGACGGCACCGTGGACCTGCCGGTTGCCGCGATCATCGAGCCGAGTCAGTTGGCCGGCACCACGATCGTGCCCCTCAATGTGCTGCAGCAGGGTGGTCAGCTGCCGGTGGACTCCATGGTCTACGTGTCCCGCGCACCCGGCGCGGACGCTGCCTCGGTCACCGCGGGGATCGACGGGTCCATCGCCGACCTGCCGACGATCACGGCCAAGGACCAGGCGGCGTTCGCCGCCGAGCAACGGGGTCCGGTGGATCAGATCCTGACCATCGTCTACGCCCTGCTGGGACTGGCCGTCGTCATCGCGGTGCTCGGCATCGTCAACACCCTGGCGCTGTCGGTCATTGAGCGCACCCGTGAGGTCGGGCTGCTGCGGGCGGTCGGCATGAGCCGGCGGCAGCTGCGATCGATGGTGCGGCTCGAGTCGGTCGCGATCGCCGTGCTGGGTGCGGTGCTCGGCATCGGCCTCGGGCTGGTGTTCGGGGTGAGCATCCAGCAGGCCCTGTCCGACCAGGGGGTGTCCGTGCTGTCGATCCCGGCGGGCCAATTGGCCGTGTTCGTGGCGCTGTCCGCGCTGGTCGGTGTGCTGGCCGCGGTCTGGCCGGCCCGCCGAGCCGCCCGGATGGACGTGCTCAGGGCGATCACAGCCGACTGAATCGCCGTTGATCATGGGATAGGGGCTGTTATCAGCGGTCGATAACAACACTTATCCCATGATCAACTTCCAAGGGCGGCGGCGAGCGACCCATGTCGCTCAGGCGGGATCCCCGGCCCTGCCGGTTTCGA
>JBIOVW010000598.1:0-11343 GCA_044867945.1 Nakamurella sp.
GTGCTTGGACACGAAAATCCGGGGGGCAACCGGCCGACGTGGATCGGCTGGTGCGAGGGTACTGATCAGCAGGGTGCAGGCTCGCTGAATACCAGTGCCCAAGTATCGCCCGGGTAGTTGCCGTCGACTACATTGCAAGTGGAAGGCGTTGCCGCCGTAGAACACTGGAATTCCGAGTGCGTCAACTGCCCGTAGGGAGACAACGGCCTGGGGCCGACCCCGACCCTCGGTGGAGAAGACGACCGCAGCCATTGCGTCGGCCGCCAGCGCGGCGATCGTAAGGGTGAACGTCGAGGTACGCGGACCCAGCACCCGGCAGGGCCAGTGTTGGAACCGCAGCAGCAAAGCCAGGGACTCCGGGCCCACCATGTCCAGGTCGCGGGGTCCGCAGGCCATCAGGATCGGTCCGATCTCCTGTGGTGGTGGGGCGAACGATGCTCGACGGTTCAGCCACGCCCGGATAGCCTCCGTGGCCATGAGTCCCTGGACGACGTCGCGCTGACCGGTCGCGATCATCCGGCGTAGTCGCCGCGTCGCGGGTACCAGGATCTCATCGATACATCGGGCAGTTCCCCACAACGATGCCGCCCGATCGAGTTGGGCCTGGAGTTCGATGGGATCAAGATCTTGCGACGCCTGCAGGATGCGGCGGATGAGTTGTGCTGCCGGGGATTCGCTGCGCGCTCCGGTTGCGGGTGGCAGGTGGCTCTGGCCGATGGCGACAGGAGTATTCGGCACGTCCCTTTCCCCCCTGACAATGTCCGCTGAACGGGACGGGTCTGCCGTCAGACAGGTCGTTGCGGTGCGGCAGGTGCGGCAGAACTGCCCAACGGTGCCCGGGGATGAATCGTCCCGCCATCGGCACCGGGAGCTGCCGTCATCAGGACCCTGGGATCGGGCACCGCGGTGAAAAGGACCGCATCGTCGGGATGGTAGTAGGTGATGCCGTATTGATCGGTAAGGACTATCCGATCACCGCGGCGGCGCAGCCCGGTCACGATGCGCGGCACAGGCTCCGCACCGGGGAACCACCAGTCACCCGGACTGAGATGGCCGATGTGATGCTCGGTCCGGGTGTACCCAGGCACCGGTGACCACCCGACACGATGGTCGAGCACGGCGACCGCGTTGCGTAGGGTGAGGCACATCATGGGACTCCTTTCAGCCGGTGAGCGCGGCGGCTCAGGGATCGCACCACTACGCCGGGCGCGTCGCGGGCCATCGCGGCAGCGAGGAACACACCGACGCTGCCGCCACCCGACGGCCGACCCGCACCGCGGCCCACGAGTTCGTGTGGAGTTGTGACCCGTGCCCGCGCGGCCCTGGGATGGCGCGGACACGGGTAGCGCGAAGGACGGACCAACGATGACCGCGAGCGGTCGACGCCCCCCGACTGGCGCCGACCAGATCGCCGCTTGCCGGTCACCAGGCTGCTCGGTGGATCGGCTTTTGGGGGCATCCGGGGCGACTTGCATAGTTTCGGCCCCCTCGCGCCGGCCGGCGAGGTCGGACTGCGGGTCGAACGCCTCCCGCCGGCGGCGGTCAGGTGTCGGTGGCGTCCAGGGCTCACATCAGCTGAGCGCAGGCGTCCTCGATGCGGATGCCGAGGTAGTGGCCAGAGACCCCCCGCCGGCTCCGTGGGGTGAAGAATGCGTTCCCGGCGTAGAAGACGTCGATGTCCAAGTCGTTGATGGCGCGAATCGATTCGACGGCCCGCAACCGCCCGGTCGCAAGGTGGGACACCACAATGACGCCGGCAACCGCGGTGGCCCGGGCTGCGGTCGCGACCATGACGGTCGAGGTCCGGGCGCCGAGCACCCGGCACGGCCAGCCTTGGTATCGCAACAGCACGGCCGTCGATTCCAGGCCGATGGTGTGCAGATCGCTGGGTCCGCAGGCCAGCAGGATCGGCCGGGGCCGAGTCGGAGCCGGGGCGAACGCCGCGCGCCGATCGAGCCATGCGCGAACGGCTTCGGTGGCCATCCGCTCCTGCACGATGTCGCAGTGGCCGATCGCCCACCACACACCAACCTGCCGCATGGCCGGCAGCAGCACGTCGTCGATGCAGGCGGCCAGGCCCAACGATGCCACGGCGTCGTCGAGCCGGGCACGGATCGTTGCGGCATCGAGCCGATCGGCGGCTTCGAGGACCTGGTGGATCAGCTCCTGTGCCGGTCCGTGTCCACCCAACAACTGGCGTACCGACTGGGCGGCGAGGCCCGCTTGTTGGCCACGGGCGATCTCGTCCCGCATCAACCGCAGGGCGTTGACCTCCTCGGGCCGATACCGGCGATGCTGACCAGGAGGGCGGCTCAGGGCGGGGATGCCGTATCGAAGCTCCCACGACCGCAGAGTTGGAATCGGCACGCCCAGCGAATGGGCGACGTCCTTGATGGGAACCGCCCGAGGATCTACGGCTGGGAGGTCCGTACGGGCCGGCACCACCATGCGGGACGCTCCTCGTTCCGGCCGAATGTCCCCCCCGGTTCGACTGCTGAAAAGGCCAATCATCCCCGACAATAGACTCAAATCGCCCGGGCGTGGCTGCCGCCCGGGGTTAGTTGGCCGCAGCGGATTCGGCCCGTTGCTTCAGCTGTCGCAGACCCTTTTCGAAGTCGCCGCCGATCGCCTTGTCGAAATTGAATACCTTGTTCATCGCGGACATCGCCGCGGAGCGCTTCCCGGTCATCCGCCAGGTCACATCGGTCGTCGTGCCGGTCGATCCCGGCGCCAGGGTGAACGTCACGTCGTTGCTGGCCTTGAACGGTTTGATGAAATCCAGACGGATCCTGATCTCGTTGTCCGTCGAGCCGGTGATCTGCATGCTGCCCTGGCCGGCCTTGCGGTTGCCGGTCCACGCGTAGGACGCACCGACGCCCTGCTCCGGCCCGGTGTAGGTCCGTTTCAGGTCGGGGTCGACCCCTTCCCACGGTGACCAGGCGACCCACTCGTGGAAGTCGTTGATCAGCGCATGCACCGCGGTGGGCGGTGCCTGGATGGTGGTGCTGCGGGCGAGTTCGAAGTCGGGCACGGCGATCACTCCTGCCGTCGAGGGTCCGGGTCGCACCGGTGCTGGCGATCAAGCCTACCGGCGCCCCGGCGGCACGAACCGACGGCCGACGGCGTGGCCAACTCGATTGACCGCCCCGCCGCCGTGCCGCACTCTGGCACCCGGTGGACGGAGCGACTCAGGACAGTTCAGGCGGCGACGACGTACCGGAAGACGAGCGGGAGGCCGGCGGTGGCGATGTCGTACATGGCGGAGGGCTGCGGCGCCTGGCAGGTGGGCGCGGACCCCGACCGGGGCGCGGTCCGGTTCCGGGTGTTCTTTCCGGCCGGCGTCGATCCGCACGTGGTGTCCATCCGGGTCGCCGGGACTTTCCAGTCCGAGCTGGGCGGCACGGACTGGGACTTCCCCTCCGGCCTACCGCTGTCCGAGGACGCCGGAGACCCCCGCGGCACGTTCTGGACCGGCACCACCGGGCAGGAGCTGACGACGGGCTTCTACGAGTACAAGTACCTGGTCACCTTCGACGACGGCGAGGCCCGGATCGTCACCGACCCGTGCGCGCGGTACGGCGGTCTGAGCCACGCCAACTCCGGGATCGTCGTCGGCGGCAGCAGCCCGGCCGAGAACGTGGTCCGTCCGCTGCCGGGCGGCCGGCGTTCGCTGGACGAGCTGACCGTCTACGAGCTGATGATCGACGACTTCACCGCCGACTTCCGGGCCGGCCGCGCGCCGCTTGACGCGGTGATCGACAGGCTGGACCACCTCGAGGATCTGGGTGTCGGGGCGGTGCTGTTCATGCCCTGGACCGCCTGGCGGAACCCGCTCTTCGACTGGGGATACGAGCCGTTCCAGTACTTCTCGGTCTGCGGTCGCTACGCCGACGCAGCCGGGCGGCCGGAGGAGAAGCTGTCCTGGCTCAAGCGGCTGGTCAGCGCCTGCCACGACCGCGGCCTGCACGTGGTCATGGACGGCGTCTACAACCACGTCAGTGTCGAGTTCCCGTACCGGCAGCTGTACCGCGACCCGAAGGACTGCCCCTACACCGCAAGGACATTCGGCGGCAGCTTCGAGGGACTGCAGGACCTGGACTTCGAGAATCCGTGCACGGGGGAGTTCATCATCGATGTCTGCCGCTACTGGATCGACAACTTCGGCATCGACGGCATCCGGTTCGACAACACGGTGAACTTTCATGTTCCCGGCAGCCTGCGCGGACTGCCGGAGCTGCTCTCCGAGCTGGCCACCGAGACGAACTTCTCGCTGACCCTGGAACACATCGACGTGTCCGCGGCGACCGTTACCAACGACACCGCGGCCACCAGCTTCTGGGACGACTCCCTGCACGACCGCGCCTTCCACGACCTGTGGCACGGCCGGTTGGGCGACGGATTGCTCAACGCCCTGAACAACCGGCGGTTCCTGACCGCGGGCAAGGTGCCCACCCTGTACCTGAGCAACCATGACCATGCGCAAGTCGCCTGGCGGGCCGGGGCACGCGACAACGTCGGCGCGGTGGGCGGCTGGTGGCGGACCCAGCCGTACGTCATCGCCCTCCTCACGTCCACCGCGGTCCCGCTGCTGCCCAATGGGCAGGAGTTCGGCGAGGACCACTTCCTGCCGGAGAACGACCAAAGGACGGGTCGGCGCGTTCTCAGCCGCCCGCTGCGCTGGAAGCAGCTCACCGACCCGATCGGCCGAACCCTGCACGCGCTGCATCGGCGCCTGGTCACGCTGCGCCGCGACCATCCGGCGCTGCGTTCGCCGCACATGTGGCCTGCGCAGTGTGACCCGGGGCAGCGAGGTTTCAACGCCGTCGGCGCGGGCGTCGACCTCGACCGGCAGCTGGCCGTGTACCACCGGTGGGCGCAGCTGCAGTCCGGCGACATCGAGAATGTCGTGGTCGTGCTGAACTTCTCGGCCCGTGCCCACACTCTCGAGGTGCCCTTTCCGCGGTCCGGGCGGTGGGTCGACGTGCTGGCCGGGTTCGACGGATCGGGCGTCACCTGGGACCTGGTGGTGACCGGGCCGTCCGCGTCGGTCACCGTCGACTCCCACTTCGGTCGGGTACTGCTGTTCAAACCGCTGGTCTAGAAAAGCACGGCCGTGCTATCGTGCCTGCATGGGCAAGGGCGCGGCGACCAAGGCGGCGATCCTGGACGAGGCGTTGCAGGTCGCGTCCCGGGACGGCTTCGGCGGCCTGTCCGTCGGCCTGCTCGCCGAGCAGACGGGGATGAGCAAGAGCGGCCTGTTCGCCCACTTCGGGTCGGTGGAAGCGCTGCAGCTGCAGGTGCTGGCGAGGGCGCAGGCACGCTTCGTCGACACCGTGGTCCGGCCCGCCCTGGCCGCACCCCGGGGGGAGTCCCGGGTCCGCGCCGTGTTCGACAACTGGCTGCACTGGACGAGCGACGTGCTCGTCGGCGGCTGCATTTTCGTCGGCGCCGCGGTCGAACTCGACGAACGTCCCGGCGAACTGCGGGACGCCCTGGTCGGCGTGGAACGGGACTGGCTGGAGCTGCTGGCCACGGTGGCCGGCACTGCCGTCGCCGAGGGTGACTTCGACCCGGGCCTGGACGTCGACCAGTTCGCTTTCGAGGTGCACTCCCTGATGCTCGGTCACCACCACGCCAGCCGGCTGATGCGCGACCCGCACGCGCTCGCGCGCACCCGGCGGGCGTTCGAGGCGCTCGTCGAGCGTGCCCACCACCTCCGCTGATCCCCATTCCTCCCCGAAAGGCAGCAGCCATGTCCGCTCCGCAGAAAAGCACGATCGTTCGTGCGAGGGTGTCCGCGTTGCGGGCCGCATTTCGCCTGGCGGAGCGGGCCGCGCCCGCCCTCGGCGGTCGGTATGCGACCCGGCTCTGGCTGACCGTGCCACCCGCCCCGCCGGTTCCGCCGGAACCCGAGGGCGGCGAGCCGTTCGCGATCCGGGCGGGCGCGGCCACGATCCGCGGCGCGAGCTACGGGACCGGTCCGGTCGTGTACCTGATGCACGGCTGGGGCGGGGTCGCCGGGCAGCTGTCGGCGTTCGTCGAGCCGCTGCGGCAGGCCGGTTTCCGGGCGGTTCTGTTCGACGGCCCCTCGCACGGTCGGTCCGGTCCGGGGGCCTGCGGGCCTGGACGCACCCATGGCGTCGAGTTCGCCACGGCGCTGACCGCCGTCATGGCCCGTTTCGGCCCGGCGGACATCGTGATCGCGCATTCGATGGGCGTCGTGCCGGCGCTGATGGCGAACCGGGACGGGCTGCCGGTCGGACGCTACGTGCTGCTGGCACCGATGCGCGACCTGAGCGGCCATCTGGACCGGTTCGCGGCGCAGGTCGGTATGGGGCGTCGGACTCGGTCGGCGATGGACGAGCGCATAGCCCGGCTGACCGATTATCCTGTCGCGGCCGTCGACGTTCGGCTGCTCGCCCGGGGCGCGGCACCCGTGCCGCTGCTGGTGATACACGATCGGGCCGACCGGGAAACCTGGCACGCCCACACCGTGGAACTGGCCGAAAGCTGGCGGGGTCCCGCGACGATGGTCAGCACCGACGGGCTGGGTCACCGTCGGCTGCTCACCGATCCGGCCGTGGTGCGGCAGGTGGTCGAGTTCGTCGGCGTCCCCGCGGATCGATCACGCCCGGGCCGGGGCCCGGGCGCCATCGCGGCGTGATGACAGCTCAGTCGAGGAGGTGATCCAGCACCCGGCCCATCACCTGGTTGCGCTCCTCGTCCGTGGATATTCCCTCGAACCCGAAGCCGAGCAACAGCGATCGCGGAGTGGAGATCGCGTTGCCGACGGGGAATCCGGAGGCATCGGTGCGGATCCAGTCGTTGGCATTGGCGCCGCTCCCCGCCGGCGGTCCGGTGACCTGCCAACCACCCAGATCGGCCTCGAACGACGTGCTCGAGCCGTCCGGCAGGGTCACGTCATCGACGAACACTCCGAGGCCCTGGGTGGCCCAATCGCTGACGTACGCGATCGAGATCTCCACCGTCTGCCCGGCGTAGGCCGAGAGGTCCACACTCCATTGCTGCCAGCCGCCAGAGTTGCCGCTCGCGGCGTTCCAGCTGCCGGTGGTGCCGGTCGCCGTGCAGGTCCCGTCCGCATTGCGGGTCTGGTAGTGCGCGAGGTGCGGATGCAGGCTGATCCAGCTGCCCGAACTCGCGGTACAGCTCTGGCCCGGCTCGGTGCTCGTGTGCTCGTTCGCGTCCGGCAGGGTCGTCCAGTCGTCCTGGCCGGGCGTGCGAGCCTCGACGAACAGGTGGTCCCATGCCCCCTCGGTGGCGTACGACGTCCAGAAGGACAACGACCCACCACCGGCCGGGACGTCGACCGACCGGGTCAGCCGCTTGTAGGAGACGTCGGCGATCAGCGAGTACACGTACTGGTCGCCGGTGTGCGGCGCGAACGGCCCTCCCGGCTTGTCCCACCGCGCCGACGGCCAGCTCTCGAACTGCTTGAACTCGTCCGGCGGCAGAATGCCGCTGGTCGCAATGAACGACGACCTTCGGGTTGTGTTCCCCGCGAAGACCGGATCTTCCAAGCCCCATGCGAGACCTGTGAACGGGTCGTCGATGCCCACCGAGTCGAACGCGGCGCCGTCGGCGTGACCGTCGTTGGGCACGGCGAGGTACCCACCCAGGTAGTACTCCAGCACATCGTGAGTGCCATCACCACCGAAGGACGAGCCGTGCAGGGCCAGGCAGCGGCGCGGGTCCATGCCCTCGGGTAGCGGATTGCAGGCGATCTCGCCCTTGGGGTCGTAGAACTGCAGCCCGACGTTCGTCGTGTACTGCTGGCCGGCCGAATCGCCCGCGAGAAGCACCTTGCCGCCCTCGTTCAGGTAGGCCCTGAACTCAAGCATTTCGTCGAGTGCCAGCCGGTCTGCATTGCCGCCGCCGCGCCCGGCGGTGCGGGTCACCAGGTCATTGCCCGTTTCCCAGATGACCGCGTCGTAGTGGCTCAGCACGCCGAGGGCGTCCGGGGCGATCCGGCCGGCGGCGTCAATGTCGTAGACGTCGGCCTGCTGACCGTTGGCGGCCAGGGCGTCGGTGTACGTGGCGACATACTGTGGGCCGGTCGTCTGAACCGGTGAGGCGCCGGTGTAGTCTTCGGCCGCCACCACGAGCACGCGGTTTCCGCTCTCGGACACCGCCTGATAGGTGAACGAGTCGCTCTTCCGACCGCCGGCCTCGAACCAGACCTCGACCGAGTCGCCCGGTTCGGTCCCCCTGACCACGCCGCGCATCTGGCGGTAGTAGACCGACGCCGGGTCGTACGTCGATCCACCGCCCCATTCCGACGTGCGCGCGGAGTGCACGCGCCCGCCGTTGATCCGGTACTTGGCGGTCACCCTGCCCAGGCTCCGCTTGGCCAGCACCGCGACCGGCTGCGGGTCTCCGTAGGATGTGGTGAAACTCAGCTGGACGCCCGGGTTCCCGCTCTTGTAAAGGTCGTCGCTGTCGATGTAGAACGGCTTGGTCCTGATCCCGGAGACCGTCTTCGGGTCGTCGGGATCGACGGCCGAGTCGGCCACCGACCGCGCGAACGGCAAGTTCCGCTCGAACTCCGCCTGCACCAGCGCCTCATCGTCGGGGAACACGAAGCCACATCCGTCGCAGCCCTCGGAGAGCTCCGGCGTCCATGCCAGGGCGCCGATGGTGGCGTGCGCGTAGTCGGTGGTCTCACCGTTGGTGACGTAGAGGACGTCCGAACTCAGGCCAGGGTGGAAGCCCTCGATCGCCGGAGCGTCCAGGTTGCCGGACATGGCGTAGTAGATCGGGTCGTCCGCGGTGGGGGTGCTGGTCTGCCACCCCTCCGCGTAGAGCAGCCACTGGCCGTTGGAGTGGTAGTTGACCTGGAACTCAGGCTTGGCCCGCTCGAGGAGGTCGACCATCGCCATGGTCTCCGGTTCGGACAGCGGACCCGGACCCCGGTAGGTGTCGCTGGACTGAATCGGCGACGAACCCTCGTTGTCGTAGCCCCAGTGGTTCGGGAAGTTCCGGTTGGGGTCGACACCGTCCCCGACCTGGACCTGTCCGTCCTCATTGTTGTCCCGAAGGTTCTTGCGCCACAACCGTTCCTGATCGAACGTGTACTGGTAGCCGTCCGGGTTGGCCACGGGCACGAACCAGAGCTCGGTCGACTGCAGCAGCTTGCGGACCTGGCGGTCGCCGGAACGCCACTTGTCGATGTAGTAGTCCATCAGCCGGCGGTCGACCTCGGTGGCGATCCACTCCCGGGCATGCTGGGTGGCGCTGTAGAGCACGGCCGGCCGCCTGCCGTCCGGAATCCAGCGGGCCCCGTTGGTCAGCTTAACCGCGATGATCTCCCGGCCCTGGTAGGTCCGACCGAGCACCTTCAGCTTGACCAGCTGCGGATTCTCGCGAGCGGCCGCGTAGAGCTGGTCGCGGATCCCGCCGGGCTCGTCGTAGGACCGCCAGACGGTGTACCCGTCGGCCGCCTGCCGCGCGGCGAACTCTCGCACCGTGAGGTCGCCCTCGACCCTGGTCAACTGGACGTCGACGCCCAGGTTCCGCAACTGATCGGCCTGCGCCTGGGTCAGCACCATGTCGAGCTCGATGCCGTCGCCGACCGGACGTTGACCGCCGACGTCGATGCCCCATTCGGCGATGGTCGGCAGTTGCTCGGCCCGGACCATCGCGGTGTAGGCGTCAAGTTGATCGGGGTCGGCGCCCACGCCCGCAACGGGTGAGGCATTCACCGGTCCGGCGCACAGCGCGGCGACGATCAGCACTGCCAGTGAAAAGACAAATGCTCGACGCATGGCGCCACCTCCACCTTGGCGCAACGACTCTTGCACTCCTTGACCGATGGCGCAATGACTTTCGCAGGACTGCCGATGCATTGGGACGATTCGCCGGCCAGTAGGTCCACAACGGCTCGGAACGCTGGTCGGGCACCTGAGTCATGGTGAAATGACGCGAGTCAATGCCGCGCTGCGGGTCGTGCTGGGCCTGTGATGCCACCGACCCGGGTGGGATCGACGACCTGGACGATCCCGAAACGACCTGATGGAAGGGTGTCAACTGCGATTCCGGGCGACCGGACGCATCTGATCGCTCGGGTCGATCTCGGTCTGGGCGAATGCGATGGCCCTGACCAGGCCGACCAGGTTGACGACGATGGCGATCGCACTGCCGATCATCGAGGCGGTGAGCACGGTTCGCGCAACGGTTACCCAGTCGATCGGTTCCACTGCCAGGTCGAACGGAAAGACCTGCCACATCGCCACCAACGCAACGAGTCCGACCGCTGTGGTGGCGATGTTGCCGAGCATCTTCAGCCAGCGCCGGTCATCCACCAGGTAGACGGCGTTCGCGACCATGCTCACCCACAGGGAGGCGTTCACCAGGCCGAGGACCGCCACGAGATCGGCGGTGAGGAACGGCACGGTTGCCCACCCCGGCCAGACATTGATGGCATACAGCAGGACCGCATTGATCAGGATTGCCACCAGGTACCCGATCCTTCGAGAAACGCCCTGCTTGATCGCACATTCCCGAAGACCGGTGTCGCCGGTCATGCTCTGCTGGATGGTCATGTCTGATGCTCCCTTCGAACCCGGCACCCGATGATCGGGTGGAGCGAGGGCAGCACGCCGGCACGGGTACCAAGAACCAGCATGGCCTGTAGCCGGGGGCCGCGACACGGTCGAAGGTCCCGATCCGCACGGATCACCCCGCGGCCGCCACCCGCAGCGCCCGGTACAGCAGCCGCTGATCGCCCAGCCGGCGCCGCAGCTCCCGCTCGAGACCGGCGATGGGATGAAGGTTCTGCGGTGCGCGGGTGTCCTTGTACTCCGCGGAGGCGAAGCGGGGCAGCACCGCCTGGGTCAGGTTGGCAAGCGCCACCACGCGCTCGGCGGGCAGGTCGGGAGAGCACTCGAGGCGGACGATCCCGGCCCAGGGCGCGCCGGGCGATCCGGGCAGCCGCAGGTACCAGGAGTGCCGGTCCCATCCGTTGCCGATGAGGAACGCGGGCGTTCGCTCGCCTGCCCGCAGCCGCCCGACCATCGCGTGCAGGTCGCGCGGCAGGTATGCGCTGTGGTGACTCTTGATGTACCCGAGCGCCCGCGGCAGCGCGGTTCGGCCGTGCAGCGGGCCGTCCATGACCAGTAGATCGTCATCGTCCGGTGCGTCCGCCCTGGCGCTGTTGGCCACATCGAGTTCAATGGCGGCCAGGCGATTCTGCAGTGCCCGGGACAGCGCGGCCGCCAGCGGTTGCTGCGCGACGGGCACGGTGCGACAGGCCTCGTACGGGCCCGCCGAGGTCCGGATGTCGAGGGCGTGCGGGGCCACGGTGAACAAGCCGCGCCTGGCCATCGA
>JBIOVW010000599.1:0-2252 GCA_044867945.1 Nakamurella sp.
GTAGGGCTCCCATCGACCGGTGGGTGGTAATCAGCCTCGCGGGGCTGGTGCTCATCCAGCAGACCTGGCTGGTGCTGGGCTGGTTCGGCCGGTTCGTCAGCGACGACTGGGCCCTGCTCTGGGCGGCCGCGGAGTCGTGGGGGCGGCTGCAACCCGAGCAGCCGAATTTCTGGGGCCAGGCCTACGGCTCGACGCTGGAGTCGATCCCTACCCAGCTGCTGCACGCGGTCGGCGTCGGCTACCCGCTGGCCCTGCCGATCGTGCTCACGGCGGCGCACCTGGCGTCCTGGTGGATCCCGGCGGCCGCGGCCTGGCGGCGGGGCCGACGGTTCCTGGCGGCACTGGCCGTCGCGACGCCGGCGTTGCTGTCCACCGAGTACGTGGTCGCCGCCTCGGTGTACGGCACCGCGGCGGGCCGGTTCATCGGCGGCCTCGTGTTGGCCGTCGTCATCCTGTTCCCGGACCGGATCCGCTGGGCGGCCACCGCTCTCGCGTTGTCGGCGGTGGCGTTCCTGGTCGACACCTCCAGCCTGTTGATGACCGCACCGGCCCTGGTGTACACGCTTGTGCGGTGCATTCCCGCGGCCAGGGAGCGGGGATGGCGGCGGACGGCGATCACCTTCCTGCTGGCCCTGACTCCGATCGGCATCTGGCTGGCCTTCGTCGGCTGGTGGTACGGCGAGCACCCGACCGACGACATGCATCCGGCGGCGCCGTTCGCGCCGCAGTGGGACGTGCTGGCCGACAACCTGGGCAACCCGGAGCGGATGCTCGGGCCCTACACCACGGAGATCCTGCGCAATCCGCTGCTGGTATTCGTGGCGACGGCCGCGCTGGGTGTGCTTGTGCTCGTGCAGCGCCGGCTTGCTCCGATCCTGGCGTTCGCCGTGCTGATCATGGTCACCGGCCTGGTGCTGTCACTGGGCAAGACCTATGACGACCTGGGCACCGTGTACTTCCAGGCCGCCCGGCTGCTGCTGCCCCTACCGATCGGCCTGTGGTTCGTCGCGACGTGCCTGCGGCCGCTACCGGTCTCGGAGAAGTGGCAACGGGGGACGGCGGTCGGGCTCGTGGTGCTGCTGGGGGTGACCGCGACCTGGCGAGTGGTCACCTGGTCCGACCGGGGCGGCATGCTCGAGACCCACGGAGTGGGCAGCAACTCGCAGTACGCACAGATGCCCGCCGACGACCTGCTGGCCCTGTGCGACCAGGTGCGGCAGGCCGCCGGGCAGACCGGCGCCGACGTCGCGATCTTCCAGGACCGGATCGCCGCCTACGGGTGCGCCGCCCGGATCGGGCCGTCGCTGACCACCCTGTACCCCGCGTACGACCGGCGACGCTGGGTGCTCGAGGCGATGACCGAGCCGCGCTCCACCCCGGTGGTGCTGTGGGTCGGCGAAGTGCCGGGGATGTGCGACACGGGGGAGACCTGCGCCGAGGTGTCGCCGGGCATCTCCACCATCGACCTGCGCGGCCGCAGCCCGATCCAGCTGCTGCACGACCTGATCATCGTGGTGCGGCCGTTCTGACCCGCCCTGGTGGCACCCACCGTATCGACTTGCCACATTCAGCCATGCGTGATCGATTCAGAAGGGCCGAAGGTGGCAAATCGAGTTCAACTCCGACGGCGGCCTACACCGTCGCCCTCCGCCGACGACCGTCGGCCCGGGCTAGGCTTCCGACATCGACGAAGGTCTCGGGAGGGTCCGTGAGCGTCTCGGACGGTGCCGCGAGCGGCCGGGAACGGCTCAGCGATCAGGCCTACCGACAGATCCGGGACGCGATCATTGCCCTGCAGTTGGAGCCCGGCGCCCCGCTGATCGACAAGGCCCTCGGCGAGTGGCTCGGCATCGGGCTGACCCCGGTCCGGGATGCGCTCAAGCGGCTGACCCTGGAGCGGCTCGCGGTGAGCTACCCGGCCCGGGGGACCTACGTCTCACCCATCGACATCGCCGATGCGTCCCAGCTCACCGAGGTGCGGATTCAGCTGGAGGGCTTGGCCGCCGCGCTGGCCGCCGAACGCGCCACCGCCGTGCAGAAGCAGGCCCTGCTGGACCTGGTCGCCGAGCTCGAACTCGAGCACCACGATCGCTCGGCCCACACCGAACTCGACGCCCGGGTGCACCGCGCGATCTACGCCGCGGCGCGCAACGAGTACCTCGAGGCCACCCTCAACCAGTACGCCAACCTGGCCCTGCGCATCTGGAACTTCTGCCTGCGTGCACAGCACGTGGGTGACGAGCAGATCCACA
>JBIOVW010000600.1:0-2312 GCA_044867945.1 Nakamurella sp.
GACCAGCAGGATCATCGAGCCGACGAAGAACGTGGCCACGCGGAGGATCACCGACTGGGTGGCCCGGGCGATCGCCCGCTTCGGGTCCTTCGACTCGGCTGCGGCGATGGTCGCGATCTCGGCCCCGACCATCGAGAAGACCACGACGACGATGCTGGAGAAGATCGCCCCGACGCCGTTGGGGAAGAACCCTCCGTGGTCGGTCATGTTGCTGACGTCGAACGACTGGTCGGGCCAGAGCCCGAGCACGAACAGGGAGCCGGTGATCAGGAAGAAGATGATCGCGGCCACCTTGATGCCGGCGAACCAGAACTCGAACTCGCCGAACGACCGCACCGAGAACAGGTTGGTCGCGGTCATCAGCACCATCAGGATCAGCGAGAGCAACCACAGCGGGGCATCGATCCAGAACTGGATGATCTTCGCGCCGGCCACCGCCTCGAAGCCGACGACGATGACCCAGAAGTACCAGTACAACCAACCGACGGAGAATCCGGCCCAGCCGCCGAGAGCCCGCCGCGCGTAGTCCGCGAACGATCCGGTCGACGGGTCGGCGACCGCCATCTCCCCCAGCATCCGCATCACCATGACGATGAGCACACCGCAGAGCGCATAGCTCAGGAACGCCGCGGGACCGGCATCGTTGATGACGGCGCCGGACCCGACGAACAGGCCCGCGCCGATCACCCCGCCCATCGCGATCATGGTGAGGTGCCGCTGGCTGAGGCCCTTGTGCAACTCGGGAGAACCGGCCATCACGTACCTCACATTCGGTGACCTGCCGCCGACCGGGAGTAGTCGAGCTTGTCTACTGTGCGCCCGGCGACGTCCCGCGGCAACGCAGCCGACACGCCGGTCACCGATGAATCCCCGGGCCGCACCCGGTCGGTCCTACGACCGACCCGCCCGAACGGGCGAACGGACCCACGAATGGGGGCGCCGATGGCCGAGGACGAGCCGCTCTTCCTGCCCCCGACGAAGCGGTCCGGATTCCGGCGCCGCACCATGCGAATCGATCCGGGGGAGCGCCGACCGTTCCTGGCGTCCGAGTGGCAGGACTGCCTTGTCGTCATCGAGTCCGGGCAGTTGGATCTGGAGGCCGCCAGCGGCGCCCGGCATACCTGCCGCGGTGGGGACATCCTGTGGTTGGCCGGTCTGCCGCTGAGCAGCCTGTCCAACCAGGGCGACCAACCGGTGGTGATCACCACGGTCCGCCGCCGCTAGGACCGGACGCTGGCACGATGGATGCCCGGACCCGACGGAGGAGAACCGATGACCGAGCGCCTGACCAAGGGCGGCAACACCCCGTGGCCGCACGAACGGGCCGTCGTGGCGGTGACCGGGCTGCCCACCGAGGCGAGCGTGCTGGCGTTCCTGGTCGGCGCGGACGGCAGGGTGCGCAGCGACGACGACTTCGTGTTCTTCAACAACCCGACGGTCCCGGGGGTGGCGATCTCCGATCACCGCACCGACCTCGACCTGACCGGGTTACCCGACGACGTGGAGAAGGTCGTCATCGCCGCGGTGCAGGACGACCGGGATCCGGCCGCACTCTCGGCCCATCCATTGGGAGTCACCGTGGATCCCGGCGACCTGACCGTCCCGATGACGGGCCTGACCTCGGAGCGGGCCGTCGTTCTGGTCGAGGTGTACCGGCGCGCGGGTGGGTGGAAGATCCGGAACGTCTCGGCCGGTTGGACGGAAGGGTTCGCCGCGCTGGTCCGCGCCCACGGTGTCGAGGTCGACGAGCAGGGCCCGGCACCCGAGGCGGCACCGGACCGGACGCCCGCCGCAGCGCAGCCGCCGGCAACCCCGGCGCCAGCACCTGCGATCAATCTGCGCAAGCCCGGCATCGACGCCGTCGACCTGGGCAAGCGCACCGGAACGATCAACCTCCGCAAGGGCGAGCAGGTCACCATCACCAAGACCCCGCGGATCGTGGCCACCTGTACCTGGCCGCGGGCGACCGACTACGACATCTACGCGCTCGTCCGGTACCGCGACGGCCGGACCGAGACGGTGTCCACCTTCGGCACCCGGGAGAGCCCGAAAGACTTCCGGCTGGCCACCGGCGACGGCGCGGTGCGGCACAGCGGTGACATCGGCCGGAGCCAGGCCCAGCGCAAGGGCTGGCGCCGGAAGGCGGCCGACCAGCCCGCCGTCGGCCAGGAGACCATCGAGATCAACCTGAACCCGCAGATCGCCGCAGTCGTGCCAGTGGTCTACTCCGCCCAGTCCAACGGCACCGGGTCGTTCCGCCGGTACCAGGTGTCCATGGCGATCGACAACGGCTCCGTCGAGCACGGCGGTGG
>JBIOVW010000601.1:0-6691 GCA_044867945.1 Nakamurella sp.
TCAGCGGGGCAAGCGTGCGGTCGTCAACGTGCACCCGCCCGTCCGAGACGGCGTAGGCGACCACGGGGTGGCCACCGTGGCCGTCGAGGAACGGCGGCAGGTTCCAGTAACCGAGGTGGAAGCGGTCCGGCCAGAAGATCGCGGGGTCGCCTGCGGCGAGGGCCGAGGCCAGCGCACCGGCCGCGCGGGCGGAGCCGCCGGTCCTCGACCAGGCGACGTCGAGCCCCAGCCGGTCCACCATCGTGCCCAGCCGCCGGTCGAAGTACTGCCAGGAGTGGGTGAAGCCGAGGACGACGATTCGGCTTTCGTCGTGCTCGAACTCCCAGAGGATGTAGCCTGCCCCGAGCCCGCCCCCGACGACGAGCAGCAGGGGTTCGCCCAGCGGCCCGTCGGGCCCGGTGACACCCCGGTGCGCAAGCACATTCGCCAGCGCCGCGGCATCGGGGTCGGTGCCCCCGCGCAGCGTCCACCCGGCGTCCATCACCGGCCGCCCGGCGGCGGTGCCGACGACGTGGGCGCGGGCGACGGAGTAGCGCTCCCCGGTGCGGGCCATCCGCGCACGGATGCGGACCTTGAGTTGCTTGGCGACGGTCATGGTCGGACCTTCCCGGCTGCACCTGCGGCCGACGGCTCCACGCACCGCCCGCCGCCGCAGCCGAGATCATCCGGATACATATGGCCGAGCAGCGCCTCGAGGCTCCGAGTCCCCTTTGCCCCGCGGCGCCGGCCCGCGTGGAGAGCCGGTCTGGGGTTGGGCGTGAGGCCCGCCGCCAACCAGCGTAACGGCCGCGTCGCGAGTAGAGAAGGCATGTCACGTCCGCGGCGCGCCCGCCCGAGAGACCGTCGTCCTCGGGACGGCGAGCCAGGCACCGACCCGCGCGCGCAAACCCCTGATCGTGGCGGAGATTTCCGGAGTCTTACCCCCGGAGTCTCACCACGCAGGCAGCTTCGGCAACTCGCCCTCGTACTCCAGACCTTCCTCCACCTGCCCACGCGCCAGGAACGGCAGCAGTTCCTCGTAATAGCCCTTGATCAGGTACGAGCCGTCGCCGACGGTCCACTCGTCGCCCTCGCCGGCGACGATATGGAGGCCGGGGCTGTCGGAATTGACCTGCAGCCGGCGCACGCAGACCTCGATCGCGTCCAGGATCGAGTCGGGGTCGGCCTCGTGCCACTCCCAGGTGGTGTCGAGATCGTCGAGTGGATGATCAACTCCGTGGTGCGCCGCGCCGGCAGCGAGAGCGCGTTGATCTCTCCGGAGAACAACGTCGGCAGTGTCTCCACCCGCACCCCGTCCTTGAGTGCCTGGAACGCCTCCAGCAGGCGCGCGTTGGCCTTTTCCAGGTCGGCGGCCAGTTCGGCGGCAGATAGGCTGGCCCCCGCCTCGATGTCGGCGTCCCGCTTCTCCCGCGACTCGTATGCCGGCGTCTCCTGGCCGGTGACGGCCCAGGTGGCCAGGTTGGTCATGGCATCAGCGCCTCGGGCCAGGTGGGCGATCACGTGCGCCCGGGTCCATCCCTCGCATTTGGCCGGCTTACTGAGTTCGTCATCGGCGAGGCTGGCCACGGTGGCCATCACCATGCCCGACTCGCGCTGCATCCGGCCGATGTCGCCGGCAAGGCTCTGGGGAGTCTTGATCGCGTTGTTCATGTCTTCCACTCTGCGATGCCGGTGCCGACATCACCAGTGACCTTTCCGTTGAACGGCAGGCTGGGTCGACGGGACGGGTCGGTCGCGCAAGCACGGCCGAGACCACCGTTAGGGTGCCGGGCGTGGCGTCGCGGGGTACGTCCGTCAACGGCAGCCGTGACACGAAGACCTCCGGGTTGAGGAGCGGTACTGGAGTTCCGCACCTCACTCGGAGGTCTTCGCCTGTCAACTCGCCTTGGCCACAAATGTGCGTGGTCGGTGCACCTGGTTCTACTGACTAGCGACCTGACGGATGTCGAAATAGATTGCGCCGGTCGAGACGCTCTCTTCCAGCGACTCGAGGGAATGCCCCCGGGTCTCGGGAACCTGGGTGAACACGAAGAACAGGGCGACCACCCCGATGGCAGCGAACAGGAAGAACGATCCGGTGATGCCGACTGCCGCGATCAGCGAGGGGAAGTAGAGCCCGAGGATCCCGTTGGATGTCCAGGTGAAGAAGACTGCGATCCCGATGCCCAGGCCCCGCATGTGCAGGGGGAAGATCTCGGCCAGCCACACCCAGACGGCGATGTTCAGGAACGTCTGCATCGATAGCACGAATGCCACGACCAGGACGAGGATGACATACGGCCGCATCGGGTTTCCGGGCGGCAGCAGCATCGACGCGACGCCGATGAGGCAGTGGCAGAGGGTGGTGAGCGACAGGCCGATGAGAAGGGTCTTGCGCCGGTCGATCCGGTCCATGTTGCGCAGAGCGATGATGCCGCCGATCACCGCGACGACCCCGAACGCGATGTTGGCAATCACGGCCTGCTGTTCGGTCATGCCCGATTCCTCCAGCACCCGCGTGCCGTAGTACATGATCGAGTTGATACCGGTGAGCTGCTGAGCGAGGGCGAGGCCGATGCCGACCAGGATGATGCGCCGCAGGTACTTGTTCGACATGATGGCCTTCAGGCCGATTTGGTGGTCCTGCTGCTCCTCCTCTGCGATGAGCTCCACCTGTCCGAGTTCGGCGATGGCCCGGTCCTCCGAGCGCACGGTTTTCAGCACCGCGAGCGCCTCGTCGTGCCGACCCTTCTCCACCAGCCATCGCGGCGACTCCGGCATCCGCAGCATGCCGAAGAACAGCGCCACGGCGGGCAGCGCGCAGACCCCGAACATGATCCGCCAGACGCCCTCCATATGGCCCAGGGTCACACCGAGGATCGCGTTCACCACGAAGGCGGAAAGCTGACCGACGACGATGGCAAGCTCGTTGCGCCCGGTGATGGAACCTCGAATCTCGTAGGGCGACATCTCGGCGAGGAAGACGGGGACCACCGTTGACGCACCACCGACCGCGAGCCCGAGAACGATCCGGCCGGCGACCAGGACCGCGAAGCCGGTCGGGGAGAACGTGCCCGGTTCGGGTCCGGCCGGGGAGAAGACGACGAGCACGACGCCGAGGAAGAACAGCACCGCGAGTATCAGGATCGTCTTGCGACGTCCGATGGCGTCGGAGATGACGCCACCGAACAGGGCACCGATCGCCGCTGCGAACAGCAGCGAGCTGATCACCACACCCAACTGAATGAGACTGAGCCCGAGTTGCTCGGCCATCGGGCCCTCGGCGCCGTTGGCGACGCCGGTGTCGTAGCCGAACAACAGCCCGCCGAGGCAGGCGACCACTGAGATGAGGCCGAGCCGTTTGCGATAGGGTCCCTCGGTCAGCGGTGGAAGCTCGGCTTCGGACGCCGAGGCTGCGTGTGCAGTCATGCATGACTCCTCTGTCATGGGGCGGTAAACGCCATTACCCGGGATCAGAAATTGCGGACAAAATGCGTCCGGTCAGTCGTACAAGGTGGAATCCGGGTCGTCCCCCTTGGCCGTCCTGTCGTACCGATACCGCCCGCGACCGAATCGACCGCCAGCAGCACCGAGATCGCCATGCATCGCTCCCCGGCGGAGGAACGACACTCGATTGGAGCGCTCCACAGAAGATTGTGGTGTGGGTTTGCCTGTATGTCAAGACAAAATCTTTTGTCACTCTGAGTAGCCGGCCTCGGCGGCTCACTGGAGCGCTGCCTGCAGGCTCCGAGAGCGGCGGTTGTGGGTCGAGTCAGTGTGGCGGCCGGGTCCCCGCCGCCCCTCGGTGTGGCCTGGGCCGGGACCGCGAGTGGCGGCGGCCGGGCCCCAATTCCTGGGACCGAGGACGGTTCGCAGTGGTGAGGTTGACAAGTGGGGGCGGTTCTGCCAGGCAACCGTGCACTCGACGCCGCGGCGTCCCGGGCTGGCGTCCGGTTGTGCACCAGTGCCTTTCAGGACGGGGCCGGTGAGAGGCACCGGTGCACTCGGAGCGGTGGCCGCGCCGGGCGTGGCGTCCGTTGCACCGTCACCCTGCGAAAACGTGTGTCCGAGCGCCGTTCTGCCAGGCAGCGGTGCACTCGACGCCAGTCACACCGGACGCCGGAGCAGCGCAAGGTACGTGGTGTCGCGACGTGTCCGATGGGCATCAGAGAGGGGCGAGGCGGGCCTTGAGCAGGCAGAACTCATTGCCTTCGGGGTCGGCCAGCACATGCCACGGCTCGGTCCCTGTCTGACCGACGTCGGCCGGCCGCGCACCAAGCTTCAGAAGGCGTTCGAGCTCCGCGTCCTGATCGCGGTCGGTGGCGTTGACGTCGATGTGCAGCCGGGATTTCCCCTTCTCCGGCTCATTCCTGCAACTGAGGATGATCGTCGGCTGCGGACCACCGAACCCTTCGCGTGGCCCGATCTCCACCGAGCCGTCGTCCTCGCGATCGAGCACAACGAAATCCAGGACCTCGCACCAGAATCGCGCCAGCATCTCAGGATCGCGGCAACCGAGCACGAACTCACTGATTCGACATGCCATCAACGAAAACTACAGGACCGGTCGAACCCGTTCGGCGAATCGGCGAACTGACCGGCAGCCACCTGGACCGCGCGATGGACGCGAGCTGTCGACCAGGGGACGCAATCGCCTCGGCCTGAACCGCAGGTGTTCGATCAGCTCGCGGACACCGTCCACCAGTTCGGCCTCCCGATACCCGGGTACCTTGATCTCGTCGACCAGCCGGGGCAGGATCGCGAGTTCGTCGACGATGCAGACCACTCGGGTCACGGAGTCGACCATGGTCGACTCGTGCCAGCCCGCAACCGACTGGTCCGGCCGCATCTCCACATCGGTCTCCTCCGACTGGTCGGGCGTACGTACCGTCGGCGAGGCGGACGAGGGTGGCCCGACCCCGTACACCCCGACCCGGCCGCGCACCGCGCGACGGGAACCGGTGGTGGGATGGCTGGCATGGACGACGAAGCGTTGGCCTCGCACGCCGCCCGGCTGATCGCGGTGCCCGGCGTGCTCGGGGTCGCGCTCGGCGGCAGCCGGGCGCGGGGCACCCACCGGCCCGACTCCGACTACGACCTCGGCGTCTACTACGCGGATGGGCTCGACGTGACGGCGCTGCGGGCGCTCGCGCGGGAGGTCGCCGACCGGCCGGTCGAGCCCACCGCCCCGGGCGGCTGGGGCCCGTGGGTGGACGGCGGGGCCTGGCTGACCGTCGGCGGGCGCCGGATCGACTGGATCTACCGCGACCTCGACCGGGTGCGGCGGGTGTGGGCCGACTGCCGGCGCGGCCGCTACGAGGTGGGTATGCAGGCGGGGCACCCGCTCGGCTTCTACTCGCCCGTGTACGCCGGCGAGCTGGCGCTTGGCCGCATCATCGCCGACCCTTCCGGCGCGCTGACCGCGCTGCAGTCCGAGACGCTCGACTACCCGCCCACTCTGGGCCAGGCGCTGGTCGCGGGCCTGTGGGAGGCCGACTTCTGTGTCGCGATCGCGGGCTACGGCGCCGCCGGCGTCGACCCGTCGTACGTAGCCGGCTGCCTCTTCCGGGCGGTGGGTGTGATGTGCCAGGCCCTGCACGGCCACGCCGGCCGGTGGCTGCTCAACGAGAAGGGCATGGTCGCCGCGACCGGCGCGCTGCCGTCGGCGCCACCCGGCTTCGCGGACACGGCACAGTCCCTGCTCGGTTCGGTTGGCACCGGACACGCGCACCTGTACCGGACGGTCACCGAGGCGAAGCGTCTGGTAGCAACCGTCCGCGATTCCACCGGCGCCGGCGGGTCACCGGATCTTCCGGGGTGAGGTCGGCTACTGGCGGTCCAGCCCTCCACCGCCCCAACCGGTGGCCGGCTTGCCCTCGGACGTCGAAGAAGCCTGCCGAGGTGACCTGGTCCAAGACGCAGCCGGCTTCGACATCATCGAGATTCACGGGGCGGTCGGGCCGGCCGATCACCTCCAGCGGGTTACCGGACAGGCGACGGGACGCGCACTCCCGCGGTGATTCAGGGATGCCGAGTTGATGCCGGAGGTACGGCGGTCACCTTCGCGACGCGATCGAGCAGGTCGGCGTCGACCGCCCGATGATTTCCGATTCGGCCGTGAGACCCGAGCCTGTAGTTCGCCCTTCGGCGATGATGACCCTTCTAGGCGACCTCGTCGCTGAACAGCCGGGTGCCCTCGCCCGCAACGTAGGGGTACAAGTCCGCTACTGGACCGCGACGTGCCACGCTGTGCAGTGTGGAACCGGCCGAGCTTCAGGCTCCTGGGCTGCGCCTTCGGCCGTGGCGCGCAGACGACGCACCGGCCGTCCTGCCAGCCCTGCTCGACCCCGCAATCGCCCGGTGGAACCCGGTCGACCGACCCGACCCCGACCTCGCCGCGGCACAGGCGTGGGTGCGGGATCGCGGTGACTGGTCCGGTTCGGATCACGCATCGTTCGCCGTCCTCGCCGCCGCCGACGGGACGCTGCTCGGCTCGGTATCGCTGTTCAAGATCGACCGTGTCCATCACAACGCGGAGATCGGCTACTGGACCGTGTCACAGGCGCGCGGAAGGGGGATCGCCACCACCGCGATCGCCGTCGTCACCCGGTGGGCCTTCGACACGGCCGGCCTGCACCGGATACAGCTCTTCCACGCCGTGGACAACCCGGCATCGTGCCGGGTGGCCACGAAGGCCGGCTTCCTACTCGAG
>JBIOVW010000602.1:0-2848 GCA_044867945.1 Nakamurella sp.
CGGGCGGTCCGACCATGAGCATCACCGTCCTCATCGCCGAGGATCAACGGATGGTTCTCGGTGCGCTCGGCACGCTGTTGGAACTGGAACCCGACATCGACGTCGTCGGATCCGCCGCCGATGGCGACGAGGCGCTCCGGCTGACCCGCACCCTGCGGCCGGACGTCCTGCTCACCGACATCGAGATGCCCGGCCGCACCGGACTCGACGTGGCCGGCGAAGTCCGACGACAGGGCCTACCCACCCGGGTGGTGATCCTGACCACCTTCGCCCGCGCCGGGTACCTGCGCCGTGCGCTGGACGCCGGAGCCCGCGGGTACCTGCTCAAGGACGCGCCTTCGGCCACCCTCGCCGAGGCGATCCGCACGGTCCATGCGGGCGGTCGCGCCATCGACCCCGAACTGGCGGCCGACGCCTGGAGCGAGCCCGACCCGCTCACCGACCGGGAACGCGAGGTCCTGCGGCTGACCGGGGACGGGCTGGCCAACGCCGACATCGCCCGGCGCCTGCACCTTTCGGAGGGAACCGTCCGCAACTACCTTTCCGAAGCCACCCACAAGCTCGGCGCCGGCAACCGGATCGCCGCCGCCCGGCAGGCCCGCGAACGCGGCTGGCTGTGACCGGCTCAGCTCACAATTCTGGTCACGAACCGCAAAGCGAACCGCCCCCGGACCTGGTCCGGGGGCGGTTCGCGGTGGTAGCGGGGGCAGGATTCGAACCTGCGACCTCTGGGTTATGAGCCCAGCGAGCTACCGAGCTGCTCCACCCCGCGTCGTTGTACACCCCAGTGTAACAAATCTCTGGGAGTGCTTCCAAATCGCTGCCGCCCCAACGGATGTGACGCAGCCGACAACCGCGACACGCCGCTGGGGCGGCCCCACGACAGTTATCCGCCGGCCGAGGTCTCCGCCGGCGCGAGGCTGGCGCTCGGGATCGAGTCGCCGGCCAGGGCCAGGTAGGCCTTCACGGCATCCTCCAGTTTCTTGCTGGCCGCCCCGATCTGCGCCAGGTCCCCGGACGTCTTGGCGGCGTCCAGTTCGCTGGCCGCGGCGTCCATCTGCGCGAGCGCGGCCGCCTCGTCGGCGGGCGGCGGCACGGTGGTGGACGGTTCCGACGTCGTCGAGGGGTCGGTGGGCAGGTCGGTCAGGATCTGCCCGTCGTCGCCGGTCGCCGGCGTCTGTACCGGGGCGCTCTGCGCCGCCCGGGTCAGCGCCTGGGTCAGTGTGGTGCCGACCCCGACGCGCCCGGCATACCACACCAGCACCCGGTTGAGCTGCGGGAACGACGAGCCCGACGTGCTCGATGTGGTCGCTCCCTGGATGTAGAACGGCTCCACGTACAGCAGCCCGTCGTTGACCGGCAGCGTCAGCAGGTTGCCGAAGATGACCCGGGATCCGCCCTGGTTGGTGGCCAGGGTGACCAGGCTGGAGATCTCCTGCGTGGTTCGGAAAAGTTGCTGTACCTGTTGCGGACCGGGAGTCTGGGTGGCGGTGGGTAGTCGCAGCACCGTGAGCTTGCCGTAGTCGTCGGGATCGGAGCCGGCGGAGACGTAGGCGCTCATGAACTCCCGCTGGAAGCCGGTGAGCACACTCGTCAGCTGGAATGTCGCATTCTCCGCCCCGGGCAGCTTCACCTGCAGGTAGTACGGGGGCTGCGCGGCCTGGACCGTGGTGTCGCTGACGGTCGGGTCGTTGGGCACCCGCCAGAATCCGGAGCTCTGGAAGAAGTCCACCGGGTCGTCGACGTGGTAGCGCACCAGCAGCGATCGCTGCACCTCGAACAGGTCCTGCGGGTACCGGAAGTGGGCGCGCAGGTCCTGGCTCACATCGCTGCTCGACTTGACCAGGTCGGGGAACACACCCTCCCACGCCTTGAGCACCGGATCGGCCTCATCGACGGCGTACAGGGTCACCGTGCCGTCGTAGGCGTCCACGGTGGCCTTCACCGAGTTGCGGATGTAGGACACCTGCTGACTGGACTGGCTCGCCGCGCCCCGCGCGGCCAGCGAATTGTTGGTCGCGTCGGACAGCGTCACCTGCTGGGCGTACGGGTAGTTCGTCGCCGTGGTGTAGGCGTCGACGATCCAGACGATCCGCCCGTCCACCACCGCGGGGTAGGCCTTCGTGTCCGCAGTCAGGAACGGGGCGGCCCGCTTGACCCGCTCGATCGGGTCCCGGTTGTACATGATCTTGGAGTTGGAATTGATCTCCGAGGAGAACAGGAAGTTCTGCTCGCCGTACTCGGTGGCGAAGACCGCCCGCTGGAACAGGTTGCCGACCGGCACCCCGCCCGAGCCGGTGTAGGTGTACCGGGCACTGTCCGTGTCGTACTCCCTGGGGGCGCCGCCGTCACTGCCGACGATCGCGTAGTCGGTCACCAGCTGGCCGTAATACGTGCGGGGTTGGTTGACCGGGATCTCCGAGGGCGCTCCGCCCGCCTGCTCGCGCTCCAGCGCGGCCAGGTCGGACACCACGTAATCCGGGTACCCGTTGTCCACGGTGTTCGCCGGCGCGGCGACGAAGCCGTCGCCGTGGGTGAAGACCATGTGCTCGTTGATCCAGTTCTTCTGCGCGTCGTTCAGTCCGTCCGCGTTGAGTTCGCGAACCGCGACCACGTAGTCCCTGGTCTGACCGTCGACCGTGTACCGGTCCATCGCCAGCTGTTCGGGAAAACCGTAGAAGTTGCGCAGCTGCTGCTGCTGGATGAACGTCGGCGACAGCACGTTCGGGTCCAGCAACCGGGCGTTCGGGATGGTCTCCTGGTCGGCGATGATCTCCTGCGGGTTCCCGGTCAACTCGCCGGCATAGTTCACGTAGTTGATCTGGTCGTCGCGGATCTTGTAGGCCGT
>JBIOVW010000603.1:0-3286 GCA_044867945.1 Nakamurella sp.
CACCGCCGGCGGGTCACCGAAGGTGGACAGGCCGTGCAGGGCGATCGCCGACCAGTCCGCGGCGTAGGTGTTCGGCGGACTGACCATGACGAAGGCCCGCGATCGCAGCCGGAACAACTCCCAGGGCTCCGCGGCCGCCACCAGGGTCGGGTCGGTGTAGATGCCAGTGGCCAGCGGAAGCAGGACGCCCTGGCGGAGCAAGCGGCTCAATGTGGTCGGCGGAATGCCGAGATCCAGTAGTTCGCCGCGGCGGACAACACCGTCGCCGGCGGCCAACGCGCCACGCAGGGTTTGGGTCAGGGACGGCCGCATCGGGTGAGCCTGCCGCACAACGGCCGCCTCGCCGTCCGCCGGTCGCCAACCTGTGGACAAGTGCTGTGGACAACTCGGGCGTGCTTCGCTGGGCGTCGCGACCAGGGGCCCGCTGGTTCGGGCCGGCGGGGACCGCGCTGATCGAAAGCCCATCGAACCGGACAAACCACCTGCAGAAGTGGTTGTTGGATCAGCGCGGTGGTCCGGCCGACGGAGCGCCGGTGCCGCGCTGATCGAAAGACCGAAAACGCGCCGGATTCGCCCGGTTCGGTGGTTGTTGGATCAGCGCGGTGGTCCGGCCGACGGAGCGCTGGCGCCGCGCTGATCGAAAGACCGAGAACGCGCCGGATTCGTCCGGTTCGGTGGTTGTTGGATCAGCGCAGCAGGCCCCGGCACGGCGGTGGATCAGCGCAGCAGGCCCTGGCACGGCGGTGGATCAGCGCAGCGGGACCTGGCACGGCGGACGATCAGCGCAGCGGGACCTGGCACGGAACGGCGACCGAAGGGGTCAGACCGACGCACCGCACGGCGCGGACAGCTGCCACAGCAGACGCTCCTTGATGGCCGGCCGCAGCCCGAACACCAGCAGGAACCCGGACTCCCGGTAGAGCCGACCCGCGTGCTGATCCGCCAGGACCGACCGGCTGCCGGTCTGCACCATCAGCCGGGCGGCCGCCCTGGCCGCCAGCATGCTGGAGTGGGCACGAGCCTCGGGCACCTCGTCGCCGCTCGCCGTCAGCAACCGGATTCGGGCCCCGGCGATCTCGGCCGCCAGGTCCTCGGCGCCCAGCAGCCGCGCGCACCGTCCGGCGACCCCCAGCGCCAGGAACCCGTTCATCACCGAACCCCCCGCCTCCGCGGCCACGAACTCGTTCATCGGCTGGGTCAGGCCCAGCCGGTCGGCCGGCACGAAATGGTCGGTGAAACGCAGGGACACGGTGCGGCTCGCCTGCACCGCGAGCAGCTCGATGGGCCTGGTGGTCAGCGTCTTCGTCTCGGCCGCGTCGATCAGGAAGTAGTGCAGCAGGTTGCGCTCGTCCACCCCGCCCACCAGCAGCACGTCGACCATCCCCCACCCGGTGACCCACGCCGACTCGCCGGTCAACCGGTAGCCGCCCGGAACCGTCCGGACCCGGATGAACTCCGGGTGGGCCATCGCCAACCCGGATCGGACCTCCCCGGTGGCCATCGGCCGCAGCCACCGCTCGCGGTCGCGGGGTGCGGCAACCGAGGCCACCGCCATCAATGGTCTGAGGTGCTGCAACCAGACGAAGGCCGTCGTCAGGCAGCCACCGGCGAGCGCGGCGATGACGTCGCACAGCACCGGGAGGCCCTCCCGGCCGAGCCCGCCGTACGCGACCGGGGCCGGCAGCCCGTAGAACCCGTCTTCCACCAGCAGCTTCAGATGCGAGGACGGGATGCTGTCCCGCTCCTCGACGGCCATTGCTTCCGGGAACAGGACCTCGTCCGCTATGCGCTGGGCACGATCCACCCAACCCTTGTCCTCCGCCATTCTGACCATTCTGTCAATCAGATGGCCGAACTCGATGGTTCCATGGGGTGACAGTCCCGCTCGTCCGCGTGATTTTCCGCTCACTGACCGGTCTGGGACAGTAGTGGCGTGCAGGTCGGGATCCTGGGTCCGCTCCAGGTGCGGACCGGTGATCGACAGGTGCCGATCGCCGGGTCCCGGGTGCGCGCGCTCGTCACCCGGCTGGCCGCCGATGCGCCCGCTGCAGTGCCGATCGGCGAGCTGGTCGAGGCGGTGTGGCCGGGCGAACCGCCGGCCGACCCGACCAATGCCCTGCAGGCGTTGGTGTCCCGGGTGCGTCGCACGTTGGGCGACCCCACCAGCATCCAGCAGGTCGCCGGGGGTTACCGGCTGACCGTCGACCCGGGCGATGTGGACACTGCCGTCTTCGCCGACCTGGTCGCGGCAGGTCGCCTGGAGCTGCGGCAGGACCGGCCGGCCGCGGCGCTCGAGCAGCTGACCAGGGCGTTGTCGCTATGGCGGGGCGAACCACTCGTCGACGCCGCCGACGGGCCCTATGCCGCGGTGGCCCGGATCCGGCTGGACGAGCTGCGGGAGCAGGCGCAGTCCGAGCTGATCGAGGCCCGGCTGCGGCTTGGCGGCGCGGCCGAGGTGCTCGCGGACCTCGAGCAGCTCGTCGCCGCCCACCCGCTGCGGGAGCGGCCGGCCGCCCAGCTGATGCGGGCCCTGGCCACCACCGGGCGGCAGGCCGACGCGCTGGCCGTTTACGAGCGACTCCGGGACCGGCTGGCCGGCGACCTCGGGGTCGACCCCGGCGCGGAGGTCCAGGCGGTGCACCTGGCCGTGCTGCGCGGCGAGATCGCGCCCCCGCGAACCGATCCGCCGCGCGGTCGACGTCGGACCAACCTGCGGGTACCGCTCACCCGGCTGATCGGCCGGGACCGCGAGGTGCGGCGGGTCACCGAGCTGCTGGCGGACGGACGGCTGGTCACCGTCGTCGGACCGGGTGGGGCGGGCAAGACCCGACTGGCCCAGGAGATCGGCACGACCACCGCCACCGACCGTCCCGACGGCGTGTGGTTGGTCGAACTGGCATCGGTGTCGGAGCCGAAGGCGATCGTGCCGGCCATGATCGGCGCCCTCGGCCTGCTGGACACCCGCGCGGTGGACCGCCGATCGGACCGCTCCGCACGGGATTCAGTCGAGTACCTGTTCGACGTGCTCGCCGACGCCGACTGCCTGCTGGTGGTGGACAACTGCGAACATCTGGTGGAGCCGGTCGCCGCGCTGGTCGAGGAGCTGCTGGCCCGGAGCCCGGCGCTGCGGGTGCTGGCCACCAGTCGGGAGCCGCTGGGCATCGTCGGCGAGTCGCTGTGCCTGGTGCCGCCGCTGGGTCTGCCGCCCGTCGGGGCCTCGGCCGAGCACGCCGCCGGGTACCCCGCGGTGCGGCTGCTGGTGGAGCGCGGCCGGGCGGTCGCGTCG
>JBIOVW010000604.1:0-2049 GCA_044867945.1 Nakamurella sp.
TCTACAGCGTCTACAGCTCGGCCGGCCGCAAGGCCTCCGGGCTGGTGAACCTCTACTGCTGGGCCCATGTATTACATTCGCAGTTCCGCTGGTCGGGGGTCGCCTCGGCGGCGGTAGTGGCTGATCAGGGCGCGGGTTTGGTGGAGCCGGCGGAACAGTGACCAGTGCAGGATGTGGTCGATGCCGCTCGCCGCGGCGAGCAGGGTGCGGGCGAGCAGGCGGCGGATCTCGGCCAGGGAGGGCCGGATCAGCCGCGGCGGGGTCAGCAGGCCGTTGCCGGCGGGAGCGGTTGGCCTTTTCCCAGGCCGGCGCGGGTGGCGGCGAGGAAGGCGTGGGCGAGCATGCAGGCGCTCACGTGCCGGTGCCACGGGGTCCACTTGCGGACCTGGTACTGGTCCAGGCCGAGCAGGTCCTTGCCCTGGCCGTTGTTCTCCTCGATCTTCCAGCGCATCCCGGCGACCGCGATCAACTCGGGGATCGGGGTCGGATCCGGGGCGTGGGCCAGGAAGAACTCGACCTCGCTGGGCTCGGCCACCGAGCGGCGGATCAACAGCAGGTGGCCGTATCCCACGGCCGGCGGCTGGTCTTTCACGGTGACCGCGACCGCGGCCCAGTCGTAGAAGCGCTCGCCCTTGGTGCCCGCCCCGCAGGAGCGGCGCTCCCACACCGCTGTCGGCACCGTGGCCAGCACCCGGTCGGGACGGGTGGCGCCACCGGCGGCCGCGACCAGCGGCAGATCCACCGGGACGGCCAGCACGTAGGCCAGCGCGGCCGCGTGGCACCGCGCGCGCAGCGCGGGGTCGCGGCCGTAGCCGGAGTCGGCGGTGAAGTAGCGGAACGGCACCCCGGCGGCCAGTGCCCGGTCCAGCATGTCGATCACCAGCTGGGGCTTCGTGAGAAACCCACGCTCGGCGGGCACCCCGGCGGCCGCGCACCGCTGCGGGTCGTCGGTCCACCGCCGGGGCAGGTACAACGCCCGGTCGATGAACGCGTGCCCGCGCGCCGAGGCGTAGCTGAGCATGGGCAGCACCTGGCAGTTCTCGGTCTGCCCGGTCGCCCCACAGTGCTGTGGGGCGACTCCGACCGACTTGTCCCCCTTCTTGATCACCTGGGTGTCGTCGGCGATCAGCACCCCGTCCTCGGCGCCCAGGCTGTCCACCACGTACTCGCGGACCCGGTCACGCAGCACGTCAGCGTCCCACTTCGCCCCGCCCAGCAGCCACTCCAGCCGGTAGGCCGACCCGTGCCCCACGTGTTCGGCCAACTGCCAGGAGTTCTTGCGCGGCACGTCGGCCAACAGCCCGCGCACCAGATCGGCGAACGTGGCCCGCGGCTCGGGCCGCGTGAACAACCCCGCGGCGACCCGCTCGGTCAGCAGACGTAGCTCTGCCTCCCAGTCGACCAGGTGATCGTAGGAGATGTCGTAGCCCACACGTGATCAACGAGCCACTCGATCAAGGGGATACGACGATCTGCGAATGTAGTACCGGCAGGGCTGTGCCTGCGGAGATTGGTGCGCCGCGTAGGAATCGAACCTACAACCCGCTGGCTGGAAGTCACTTGATTAGCCGTCCGCCGCTGGGCGCTCCGGCGCTGGTCAGCGGCGGGTACCCAGTTTAGTGATCATGGTGCGCGATCGGTCATGGTGCATCGAACTCCAACGTAAGCGTCGACCAAAACGGCAGATCGATCATCCGGCTCGGGGACGACTCGCAACGCCTCTTGATCTGGCGCAGAGGTCGATCTCTGCTGCCGCTCCCAGTAGAAGGTGACTTTGATACGGCCGGCCAGACACTCCTGACGCCCTTGCCTGCAGTCGTATGAAGTCTGGCCAGGCCAGGTCGCGTCGGTGGCCGCGTCGGGAACGGCCAGGCCGGTCCGGGCCGAAGTGTGGCGCCATGGCCGCCGCTGATGCCGGTGTGCGAATCGCGGAATCGGGGGCGCGCCGTCAGCCCAAGTCGTCGGCCTCGTGCAGTGCCTGGAACTCTTCGAGCATCGGCCAGGACTGCTCACCCAGCTCGACCTGGGTGAGCAGTATGCCGACTGTCC
>JBIOVW010000605.1:0-6382 GCA_044867945.1 Nakamurella sp.
GAACTGTTCGCGGCCGAACCGAAGGTGGGTGTGCTGGAGGCCGCGAGGCGGATCGGTGCGGCCCGCAACACCATCCAGGCCCGGCTGGACCGGATGCAGCGCAACGGGGTGATCGCCGACCTGGCGCCGACCGTCGACCCCGCCGCCCTCGGCTTCCCGGTGACCGCGTTCGTCACCGTGGAGATCGCCCAGGGCAAGGGGCGCCGCGACGTCGTGGATCATCTGGCCGCCATCCCCGAGGTGATCGAGGTGCACACCATCACCGGGGCGGCGGACCTGCTGGTTCAGCTGGTGGCCAGGTCGAACTCGGACCTGCAGCGGGTGATCGACGATGTGGTCCGGGATCCCGCGGTGGTCCGCGCGTCCACCTCGATCGCTCTGGACACCCCGGTGCGGCATCGGACCGGACCGCTCGTCCGCAGCGTCGCCGGCGTCCGGGCATGATGACGCGATGGGCTTGGTGATCGAGCACTTCGCCGCACCGTCGGACGAGACGGCCGCGATCGCCATCGGTTGCCGGTAGAACGGCGCGCCACCCATGCCCGACATCCCCCGGCCCGCGGTGGTGGTGCTGCTCGGCCCGTCGGGATCGGGCAAGACCACCTGGGCGCGCACTCACTTCGCCGCGAACGAGGTGATCACCTCGGATTCGCTCCGGGCGATGGTGGGCAGCGGTGAGGGCGATCTGGACGCGTCGACCGACGCGTTCAGGGTATTGGACACCGTGGTTGCGGCCCGGCTCCGGCGCGGCCTGACCACCGTCATCGACACGCTGGGCCTGGACGGCGACCGCCGGCGGGCGGCGGTCGCGCTCGCCCGGACCTCCGGGCTGCCCTGCCTGGCGGTCGTCTTCACCACCCCACTTGACGTGTGCCGCAGCCGGAACCGGGTCCGCGACCGCCCGGTGCCCGCACCGGTGCTGCGCACGCAGCACCGCCGGACCACCGAGATCGACCTGGGCGGCGACGGTTTCGACCGGGTGCTGACGGTGGACACCGACGACCGCGCGACGGTCACCACGAAGGCGGCAGCCCCTGAGCTCCCCGCCGACCGACCGGGGTTGCGGTTCGGCCTGCAGGTCTCTGCATTTCCGTGGGGCGATCGTCCACGGGGCTGGCTGCGGGACGTGGCCGTGGCCGCCGAGCGGGCCGGCTTCGCCTCGCTGAGCGTGATGGACCACCTGCTGCAGATCCCGCAGGTCGGCCGGGCGTGGGATCCGATCCCCGAGGCGTACGTGACGCTGGCCTACCTGGCCGGGGTGACCGACCGCATCGAGCTGGGTCCGCTGGTCACGCCGGTGACGTTCCGGTCCGCGCCGCTGCTGGCCAAGATGCTGGCGAGCCTGGACGCGGTGGCGCCCGGCCGGGTGTTCTGCGGGTTGGGCGCCGGCTGGTTCGCCCGGGAGCACGCCGCCTACGGCCTGCCCGGCAGCGGCTTCGCCGCAACCGATTTCCCGCCGGCACGGCAGCGGCTGGACGCATTGGAAGCGACGATCGGCGTGCTGCGGGCGTTCTGGGGGCCCGGCACCAAGCCGTACGGGCCGTTCCCGGAGACGACCTGCTATCCCCGGCCGGGGCGCATTCCGATCCTGGTCGGCGGTGCCGGCGAGCGGCGCACCCTGAAGATCGCGGCGACGCTCGCCGATGGCTGCAACCTGCCCTCGACCGCCGACCTCGACCGCAAGCTGGCGGTGTTCCGGGCGCACGTCACCGCCGCCGGCCGCAACCCGGACGAACTGCGGATCACCGTGCTCGACGTGCCGATCGTCGGCGCGGACCCGGACGCGGTCGCCCGGCTGGTGGAACGGCACCGCGGCCGGGTCAGGGCCACCGCCTACGCCGCGACGCACCACGCCGGCACCCCGGACGCGCACGTCGCCCGCTACCGGGAACTGGCGGTCGGGGGCGTCGACACCGTCTTCGTCAGCCTGCCCAACATGTCCGGCCCGGGTGAGATCGAGCACTTCGCACGCATTCTCGCCGCCTTCGGCTGACCCTTCGCACAAGAAGCCTGACCCCGGCCGACCCACGGGCTCGCAGCCGCGCTGATCGAAGCGTCACCAAACCGGTCAAATCCGGCGCGAAAATGACGCGATGATCAGCGCGGCGGCCGGACCGGCGCATGGTTCACCGACCGTCAGCGCGGCAGGGTGACGACAACGGCGTGACCGGGCCACCGCTCAGCGGTCCCGCCGCACCCGGGCCACCGCCCAGTCCGGCTCGTCGGACAGCCGGACCGCGCCGTCCGCGTCGAAGATCAGGTACCGGTCGAAGGTCCGCGCGAACGCCCGGTCGTGCGTCACCGCCACCACCGTGCCGTCGAACGCGTCCAGGGCCTGTTCCAGCGCCTCGGCCGAGTGCAGATCCAGGTTGTCGGTCGGCTCGTCCAGCAGGAGCAGGGTGGCGCCGGACAGCTCCAGCAGCATGATCTGCAGCCTGGCCTGCTGGCCGCCGGACAATGACTGGAAGGTCTGCTCGCCGGCGCGCGCCAGCCCGTACCGGTCCAGCACCCGGGAGGCCTGCTCGCGTCCCATGCCGGCCCGGTGCTCGTCGCCGCGGTGCAGGATGTCCAGCAGCGTCCGGCCCACCCACTCGGCATGCGCGTGGGTCTGCCGGAAATAGCCCGGCCGCACCCGCGACCCCAGGACGACCGAACCGCCGTGCGGAACGGGTTCGATCGGCTCGTCCGACACCGGCCGGTGCTGCACGTCGGGATCGGAGCCGCCGGCGGCGAGCAGCCGCAGGAAGTGCGACTTGCCCGACCCGTTCGATCCGAGTACCGCGACCCGGTCGCCGTAGTGCACCTCCAGGTCGAACGGGCGCATCAGGCCGGTCAGCTCCAGATGCCGGCAGACGATCGCCCGCTTGGCGGTCCGGCCACCGGCCAGCCGCATCGAGACGCGTTGCGGACGCGGCACCGCCAACGGCGGACCGGCCTGCTCGAACTTGGCCAGCCTGGTCTGCGCGGCCTGGTACCGCGAGGCCAGGCCGTCGTTGTAGGCAGCCTTCGTCCGGTACATCAGCACCAGCGCCTTGAGCTTGGCGTGTTCCTCGTCCCAGCGCCTGCGCAACTCCTCCAGCCGGGAGTTCCGGTCGTCACGGGCCCGGTGATAGGTGGCGAACGACCCACCGTGCACCCACGCCGTGGCGCCCGCGGCTCCGGGTTCCAGGGTGACGATCCGGGTGGCGACGTTGGCCAGCAACTCCCGGTCGTGCGAAACGAGCAGGACCGCCTTCGCGCCGGAGGCCAGCCGCTGTTCGAGCCACTGCTTGCCCGGCACGTCCAGGAAGTTGTCGGGCTCGTCCAGCAACAACACCTCGGCCGAGCCGCCCAGCAGCAGCTCGAGCACGAGCCGCTTCTGTTCGCCGCCGGACAGGCTGGACACCGATCGGAACTTCGCCCGGTCGTAGGGGACCCCGAGCGCGGCGACGGTCGCCTTGTCGAAGGCGGTCTCGTGGCCGTACCCGTCGACGTCGGCCCAGTCGGCCAGTGCCTGCGCGTAGGCCAGTGCGACCGACTCGCTGTCGTCCTCCATCATCCGCAGCTCGGTCGCGTCCACGGACGCGGCGGCCCGACGCACCGGCTCGGGGGACACCGCGAGCAGCAGATCCCGCACGGTCGAGTCGTCCCGGACCGAACCGATGAACTGGGGCATCACCGCCACGGTTCCGGAGCCCACCACCGCCCCCTCGTCCGGCGTCACCCGGCCGGCCGCGATGCGCAGCAACGTCGTCTTACCGGTGCCGTTGGGACCGACCAGCGCCGTCACCTCACCCGCCCCGACCCGGAACGACACATCGGTCAGCAGCGGTCGACCGTCCGGCAGGGCGAACGCGACCGTGCTGAACTCCAGGTGACCCATGGGCGTCGAGGGTGCGGGAAGAAGCCTCGCTGCGTCAATGTGTTTGGGCCGCTGTGACCCACCGGAGGCGCACGACCCCCGAATGGCAGAGGGCCGTCACCGCGCCAGACCCGCCGGGTAGCGGTTACGGTACGCATCGTGAGCGCCGATCAAGGGCCGGCCAGGTTCTTCACCTGGTCCTCCGACGATGGTCGGCGCCTCGAGACCGTCCGGGTGGTGATGACCGAGCGGGGTATGCGCGCGTCAGGTTACCTGGTCCGGGTCGGCAAGCTCGGCTTCGGTGCCTCGTACTCCGTCCTGTGCGACGCCGCCGGACGAACCCGCCGGGTCACGCTGCACGGCGACTCGGCGATCACCGAGCGGGGTCTTTCCCTGACCAGGACACCCGGCGGTCCCTGGTTGGACGGTGCCGGCAAGTCGCCGCCCGTGCCGGATCTGGATCTGGCCTTCGACGTCGATTTCACGGCGAGCGTGTTCAGCAATTCGCTGGCCATCCGCCGGCTCGGCCTGCACCGGCGCGAGGGGCAGGAGTCCGTCGTGGTGGCCGAAATCGCCTTCCCTGACCTGAGCGTCGAGCCCGTCGTGCACCACTACCGCACCATCGAGATCAACGAGCAGGGCGCCCGGCTGCGGCATCAGGGCCCCAACGGCCGGCACGAGTTCACCGTGGACGGCGAGGGATTCGTGCTGGACGTGGCCCACCTGTCGTACCGGCTGCGCTGACCCTGGCCGGCGCCGTTACCCTCGGACGGGCAGGTGTCCACGAATCGTCGGGGAGGAACCGTGGTCGACTTCAACGAACTCAAGGACAAGGCACAGGGCCTGGTGGCCGAGCACGCGGACACCATCAAGGAGGGCATCTCCAAGACCGGCGACTTCGTCGGCGACAAGGTCGGGCACGACAAGGTCGATCCGATCGAGGAGAAGCTGCACGGTCTGGTGGACAAGGCGGCGGGCAAGGACGAGCAGCCGCCGCCACCGCCGGTGGTCTGAGCCCACCTCGCCGGACCGAGCATCCCGGCCGAACCGTCGGCCTCGCTCACGCCGCCGCCTCTCCGGGAAGCCTCGCAGGCTCGGCCACCCGGACGCGGCGCCGGCGACTGTGTTGATGGTTCGCTCGGCGAGCCTCGCTCACGACGTCAGGTCCTGCACCGCCGACCTGATGCGCTTCGCCGACACCGGCACCGCGGTGCGCATCGGTTGCGCGAACAGGGCGATCCGGTACTCCGCCAGCAGTCCCCGCAACGCCCGCACGTCGGGGTCGCCGTGACGTTCCGACGGCAGCTCCTCGACGGCCCGGTCGACCTCGGCCTGTAACTGCCGGATCTCCGCCAGCCGTTCCCGGTCCCGGCCGGCCGCCTCCCGGACCCGTTCGGCCCGGATCCGCAGCGCCTGCAGGTGCCGGGCCCGGTCGGGCAGGCCGGCGGCGCCGGCGTCGACGATGAAGCCGGGGGCCACCGCGGCCCGCCACTGGGCCCGCATGTCCCGGGTCAGATCGGCGATGGCCTGCGCGCCCGACCCCCGCTCCGCGGCATCCAGCGCCCCGGCGGCGTCCCGGGCGGCGGCCAGCACGGCCTCGGCGGCCACCAGCACGTCCCGGACCGAGGTGAGCACGTGTGGGGCGATCTTCGCCTGCAACGCCTCGAAGCCGGCCGCGGTCCAGGCCGGTCCGCCCGCCCAGTCCAGCAGTGCGTCCACGGCGGCTCGGGTGGCGTCGCCGACGAGCGCGCCGATGGTGGTGTCCGGCGCCGTGACCAGGGTGATCTGCTGGTCACGGGTGAGCATCTGCCGCACCCTGGTCAGGGACGGGGCCAGCGCGATGGCCAGCAGCCGGACGGTGCCGGCGCGCATGGACCGCCGCTGGTCCACGTCGGTGTCGAACACCGCTACGCCGGCAGTTGCGGCTTCATCCACCAGCGCGGGGTACCCGGTCACCTCGTGCCCGGACACCCGCGCCCGGACCCGCCGGGGCACCCCTTCGGCCGGAAAGGCGGTCAGGCCATGACGTTCCAGCGACCGGGTGGCCCGGACCACGGCCCGCTGGGTGTCGCCGCGCATGGTCGACTGCAGCGCCGGCAGGTCCCTGCCGCTGGCCAGGGTGGCGCCGTGCTCGTCGACGATCCGGTAGTTCATCCGCAGGTGCTCCGGCACCTTGTCCGGGTCGAAGTCGGCTGCCCGGACGACCACACCGGTCATCCGGGTCAGCGCGCCGGCCAGTTCGTCGGCCAGGGGTCGGCTCGCGTCGACGCGGTCCAGCGCGGCCCGGGCGAAGTCGGGTGCCGGGACGAAGTTGCGGCGCAGCGTCTTGGGCAGCGTGCGGATCAGCGCGACGGCGAGATCGGCGCGCAGGCCGGGGATCTTGGCCTCGAAGCCGGACGGGTCGACCCGGGCGAGCACCGGCAGCGGGATGCTCACGGTCACCCCGTCGTCAGATCGTCCCGGGTCGAACACGTAGTCAAGGGGCAGGTCCACGCCGTCGGAGGTGAACCGGTCCGGGAAGGCGGCCGAGTCGAAGCGGTC
>JBIOVW010000606.1:0-2287 GCA_044867945.1 Nakamurella sp.
TCGGAGGATGCCGTGACCGCCACCGTGCCCGCGCCCAGAGCCCATCACATCGCGCCCGTCTCCGCCGCGCCGCGCGGCCAAGGGATCCCGTCTGCTGCACATGCTGCGCACGACCGACCCGAAGGATATTGCGATTCTCTATCTGGTCACGTCGTTCGGGTTCTTTCTGGTCGGCGGGGCGATGGCGCTGCTCATCCGCGGCGAGCTGGCGGTTCCGGGGCAGCAGTTCCTGTGCCCGTCTGGGGCGAACGCCACCGCTCGAAGGGCTCGCCGGCCCGCGGCGAGCGATACCGGACCGTCGGATCCACCAGCTGTTCGAGCAGAACGTGCGGGACCACCCGGACGCCGTCGCGGCCGTGCACGGCCACCGCGCCCTGACCTATCGGGCGCTCAACGCCGGGCCAACCGGCTGCCGCGCCCTGCTGGCCCACGGCCTGCGCCGCGAGGGCGTGGTCGCCGTGGGTGACCGAGCGGAACCTGGACTGGATGGCCCGCCGTCCGTCCCGCACCGATGACCAGCTGCATGCCCTCCGTCGCCGAGGAAATTCGGTGTCGCCACGCGTCGTGCTCGGAGGTTGACCTCGCCCCCGAGTCGGCGGGCGACCGTTCGCCCGGGGGCCAACCCGATACCGCTGCCCGGCAGGTGACGGACCCGAGATCCGCGGCTGAGCCTCAACCGCGGTCGTTCACGCCGGCGCAGAAGGCCGTCCTACCTGGTGGTGGCGCGGCGAAGCTCGGCGAGACGTTGGCCGATGGTCGAGATGCTCGGCGTCGGTTCGTGGTCGAAGAAGGGCTTCTTGTTGCGGCGGAGCAGTTTCTCCCCGTCCCGCGACCAGCAGAAGCCGGGCTTGCGGAGAAGCGAACGGAAGACGGGGTCAGCGCCCTCGGGGTGGCGCTGCACCAGGCGGCGGATCGCCAGCGGGGAAACCGACTCGTCGTCCAGGTACTCGTGCAGCCGGGCGAGAGTGGTGCGGTCCCGGGCCAGTGTGGGGTCGGCGAAGAGCGCATCCAGGCGGCCGAAGTCGCGGAAGAAGCTGAGCCCTTCGATCTCGTCATAGATCAGCGCGACGCTGTCGGCGTCCAGCAGCTCGTCGGGCAACTGCCCGAGCTCCGCGGGTGGGCCGTCGGTCATCGCCCGCTTGGCCGCCTTACCCTCGAGCTTTGCCGCCGCCTTCCGCTGCCAGCGGCGGTAGTGCTCGCGCATCGTCTCCTGCGCCTCGTGCGGTGGCAGCACCACCAGGTCGGAACCGACCTGCGCGATGAACTCCGCACGGTGCTCGGCCTGGATCTCCCAGGCCCGCCGGAGCAGGGCCGGGTTGCGGCGTAGCAGTTGTGGATGAGCGGTGATTTGCTGGAGGGCGGTCTGGGCGATCTGGCGCCGAGCGGATTTGGGGAACGCAGCGATGGTCCCACTGATCAGCCAGGCGTCGGTTGCCGGGTGGACCGGCACGATCCGGCAGATCGCGAACATCCCCGGGCGTAGCCGAGCGAGTGCCTCGCGCCCCATGTTGGAGTAGACGCGGTAAACGAGATCGTCGAGAAGGTTGTGCAGCTCCACGGTGTCGCCAGCGTTCCGGCGAACCTCGAAGCAACCCTCGACGACGTCGCGCCAGCCGAGCACCATCTCCCGCTCGTCATCCGACAGCTGCGGACGCCGTTGCGCGACAAATCGCTCGACGACGGCACGCCCGTCGGGGAGTCGGTACTGCAGCGCGAAGTGGTCAATGGTGAGCACGGCCGTGCCCTCGTCCAGGTAGCCGTGGCGATCGGCGGCGTCGCGCAGCAGCCTGGTCAGCCGACCGGCGAAGCGCGAGCTCTGGGCGAACGTCACCAGCTCGCCCTTCAGTTCCGCAGCGCGGGTGATCAGATCGTCTAACGAGGAGTCACCGGCCGAGGTCGGATCGACGGCTGGGCTGGCGGCGGTCTGCGTACTCATCCCGGCGAACGTTACCGGCCGACAACCAGCGGGAGCAGATCGCCCACGGCGTGTCGCCACGCGGCGGCGGGACTCGTGCGGCGGCGGGTATGTGTCGGTTCGCCGACGCGTGCAGGCCGGCCGAGCCGACCAACCCGATCCGTCGGTTACGGGATCAGGCAGTGCGCCGCGCGTTCCCGCCGAGTCATCGCCGACCATTGGCGCGGTCCGGGCTACCGCCTGCAACAGCTCCATCACTCCCTCGTCGGAGGGGGCCTCGGTCAGGCAGCCCTGCGGGCGATCCCGGGGACGCCGGCCGGGAAGCCGACGGCCTCTGGGCAAGGAGTTCGCAGTGATCTCCATCTGTCCAGA
>JBIOVW010000607.1:0-3533 GCA_044867945.1 Nakamurella sp.
GTTCGCCCGGTTCGCCGCGACCGCGCCCCGGTCGATACCGGAGGTGTACGGCGAGCTGACCGACCGGGAACGGGAGATCTTCGCTCTCGCCGCCCGGGGGCTGAGCAACGCGGAGATTGCCGGCCGGGAATTCCTGTCCGAGGCCACGGTCAAGACCCACATCAGCCGGATCCTGAGCAAGCTGAGCCTGCGCGACCGCGTGCAACTGGTCGTCTTCGCCTACGAACACGGCCTGACCGGGTAACGGAAGATCATCCGCTGGATGGACCCAGGACCGACCGCCGGCCGATGCCGGCGACAAGCACCGGTTCCTAGCGTCGTGGCTATGACGACGACACCGAACGACTCGGGCCCCGCCGCCCGGGTCGAGCAGTTGACCAGGAGCTACGGCACCGGCGAGGGTGTGGTGCACGCGCTGGCCGGGGTGAGCGTGCGCATCCGGCGCGGCCAGTTCACCGCGATCATGGGTCCGTCCGGCTCCGGCAAGTCCACCCTGATGAACATCATGGCCGGCCTGGAGGCGCCCACCGCGGGTCGGGCGTGGATCGGCGAGACGGAGATCTCCGAACTGTCCGACGCCGAGCTGACCGTGCTGCGGCGTCGGCGCATCGGATTCGTGTTCCAGTCGTTCAACCTGGTCCCGACCCTCGACGCACTCGGCAACATCCTGTTGCCGTTCGAACTGGACGGTCGGCGCCCCAGCCACGCCGAGCGGGTCCGGGTGGACCGGCTGATCGGCGCGCTCGGCCTGACGCCCAGGTTGACCCACCGGCCGCACCAGCTCTCCGGTGGCCAGCAGCAGCGGGTGGCCATCGCCCGGGCCCTGGCCACCGGGCCGGACCTGCTGTTCGCCGACGAGCCGACCGGCAACCTCGACTCACGCAGCGGCCGGCAGGTACTGGCGCTGCTGGCCGCGGCCGGCCGCGAGGGCGGGCAGTCGATCGCGATGGTGACGCACGACCCCATCGCGGCGGCGCACGCCGACCGGGTGTTGTTCCTGGGCGACGGACGGATCGTCGCCGACAAGCCGCGGCAGACGCCGGAGCAGATTGCCGCGTTCCTGCTCGCGTTCGAGCAAGGTGCGGGGGAGCCGCAGCCCATGGGGGCGCCGGCATGACGGCCACCCCGACCATCCCGACCACCCCGAGCATGCTTCGGGCCCCGACCCGATCGGCCCGGCGGCTCGAGCGCGGGATGGGCGCCGGCGTGCTGGTCGCCGCCCTTTCCAGCGCGTTCGGCGTCGTCCTGATCAGCGCCGCCGGCTACCTCGAGGCAATGCTGCGGGCCGACCCGGCATTGGGCGACAGCGCCACCCTGATCTTCATTCTGGGCTTCCTGGTCACCGTGCTGCTGGGTCTGGCGGTGTACGTCGCGTCCGTCGTCACCGCCAATACGTTCGCGACGGTGATCGCCGGCCGGACCCGGCCGATCGCCCTGCTGCGGCTGCTCGGCGCGTCCGCCCGGTCGCAACGGGTGCGCCTGGCCCGCCAGGGTCTGCTGGTCGGCACGATCGGGTCCGCGGCGGGCCTGGTCGCGGGGGCGGCCATCGCCCAGGCCGGGATCGCCGTCGCCGCGCGGTCACTGGATTTCGAGGTCCCCTACGCGGTGTTGCGGCCGTCCCTGCCGATCCCGGCGGCGATCGTCGCCCTCACCACCTGGGCGGCCGCCTGGGTCGGATCGCGCCGGGTGCTGTCGGTGGCCCCGCTGCAGGCGCTGGGGGTCGCCGTCGAGCCGGCGTACGGCGACGTCGTGCGCCGCCCGGCTCGCAACGCCGCTGCGCTCCTGCTGTTGATCGTCGGCGGCGCGTTGCTGGTCGGGGGTGTGCTCCTGGGACTGGTCAACCCGCTCGGGGTGGTGGTCGCGTTCGTCGGCGGCGTGTTCTCTTTCACCGGCCTCGCGGTCGGCGCCGTCCTGCTGGTGCCCCCGCTGCTGCGGCTGGTCGGCCGGCTGTTCGGCGGATCGGCGGCGGCCCGGCTCGCCGCGGGGAATGCGCTGCGGTACCCGGAGCGATCGTCGCGGATGGCGATCGGGGTCGTCATCGGCGTGACCCTGGTGACCATGCTCGCGGTGGCCGCCGAATCGGTGACGGCCAGGATGGCCGCCGCATGGGACGGGCCGATGCCGGCCGAGGTGCAAACCCCGCTGGACACGTTCACCGCGATCATGATGGGGCTGGTGGCGGTGAGCGCCGTCATCGCCGCGGTCGGCCTGGTCAACCTGCTCACGCTCGGCGTCCTGCAGCGGCGTCGCGAGTTGGGTCTGCTGCGCACACTGGGTCTGTCCACCGGCCAGGTGCGGTGGCTGGTGTTGCTCGAGGCCGCGCACATCACCGCGACGGCGTTGTCGACCGGGCTCGTGCTGGGCGTCGGGTACGGCTGGGTGGCCGCGCAGTCCCTGCTCGGGTCGGTGTCTTTGGGGCCGGGGACCGGCGCCCGGCTGGTTCCGCCGATGCTGCCGCCGGGGCCGATCCTGGCGGTGATCGGGTTGACGGTCGCGCTGACCCTGGTCGCCGCGGCGGTGTCCACCCGGCCGGCCACCCGGGTCACTCCGATCGACGCGCTCGCCGACGATCGCTGACGCAAGGTGCCGCGCCTCCCACCCAGAGAAGTCGATCATGAAGGACACGCCCCCATTTCGACGGAATACGGGCGCGTTCTTCATGATCAACGCCAGGGTGGGGGGCGCGGTGCATGGCGCGGAGGGCCCGTGATGTTAGGGTGAAATTCCGTGGGACGGGCACCGCAGGGGGCCCAGCCAGCCGGACGGCGCCGCCGCCGGACCGGCCTGAGCAGACACGGGAGCCGCCTTGGCGCTATCGCCGCGAGTCACCAAGCACATCTTCGTCACCGGCGGCGTCGCCTCCTCGCTGGGCAAGGGGTTGACCGCCTCGAGCCTGGGGCGACTGCTCAGCTCCCGCGGCCTGCGCGTCACCATGCAGAAGCTGGACCCGTACATCAACGTCGATCCCGGCACGATGAACCCGTTCCAGCACGGCGAGGTCTTCGTCACCGAGGACGGGGCCGAGACGGACCTGGACATCGGCCACTACGAGCGCTTCCTGGACCGCAACCTGTCCGCCGACGCCAACGTGACCACCGGCAAGGTCTACTCCCGGGTGATCGCCCGCGAGCGCCGCGGCGAGTACCTCGGCGACACCGTGCAGGTGATCCCGCACATCACCAACGAGATCAAGGAACGCATCCGGGCGATGGCCGACCCGGATCCCGATGGACGTGCGCCCGACGTCGTCATCACCGAGATCGGCGGCACCGTCGGCGATATCGAGTCGCTGCCGTTTCTGGAGGCGGCCCGTCAGGTGCGCCACGACCTGGGGCGCGAGCACGTGTTCTTCCTGCACGTGTCTCTGGTGCCGTACCTGGCGCCGTCCGGCGAGCTGAAGACCAAGCCGACGCAACACTCGGTGGCGGCGCTGCGCAACATCGGTATCCAGCCCGACGCGCTGGTCTGCCGCTCCGACCGCGAGATCCCCGAGAACATGAAGCGCAAGCTCGCCCCTCTACTGCGACGTCGAC
>JBIOVW010000608.1:0-2082 GCA_044867945.1 Nakamurella sp.
CTGCTGTCCACGATTGCCGGGTCTGTCGTCGACATCGGCGCCGGCGCATCGACGTTGGCGGATCGGCTCCTCGGGGCCGGACGCACTGACCTCACCCTGCTCGATGTCTCCTCGGCCGCACTCCAGGTCACCGCGAGCACGCCTGGGGTCGGCGGCCAAGGACGTCACCTTCGTCACCGCCGACGTCCTGACCTGGGAACCGGCGCGGACCTTCGACTGCTGGCACGACCGCGCCGTCTTCCACTTCCTCGTCGACCCCGACGACCGCGCGCAGTACGTCCAACGCACGGCTCGGATCGTCGCTCCTGGTGGATCGTTGGTGCTGGGCACGTTCGCCGCGGACGGGCCGACCAGCTGCTCCGGCCTGCCCACCGCCCGCTACGACCCCGCCGAACTCGCAGCCCTCTTCGCCACCCACTTCACCCTTACGCACTCCGAGCACGAACAGCACACCACCCCCTCAGGCGCCCAGCAGCACTTCACCTGGGTGGTCCTCACCCGCGACTGATGACTTCAAACCCTGTGCGTCACAACCGCCCTGCGCGGTAGCGTGGCAATCCCCTGGAACCGTAGAGACATCAGTTAGTGGGATGTGATCCCGGTTGGTCTGGGGGGGCAGGGGGTCGGCAAAGTCCTGGGATGGGGCTGTGACCTGGGGTTTCTTGTGTGACTGATGTGGCGTGTGTCGCTGCTGGGGCGACGTGGGGCTCGCCGTGACGATGGGAGTTCTCACACACACCTCGCCTGGGAGCCCCACGCCGCCATGCCATCCTCTCGCACTGGTACCGATGCTGTCGGGTTGTCCCGACCCCCGTTGACCGAGGTGTTCGCGCAGGTGGCCGATCCGCGCAAACCGCGGGGGGTCCGGCATGCGGTGTCGACGGTGTTGACGCTGGCGCAGTGCGCCGTGCTGGCCGGTGCCCGGTCGCTGGTGGCGATCAGTGAGTGGGCGACCGAGGTGGACCGAATCGCCCTGTCCCGGCATGGGATTGACCCGCACGTGGTGTTGCCGTCCGAGTCGACGATCCGGCGCACGTTGGCCGTGGTCGATGCCGACGGGCTCGATCAGAGGATGGCGGCATGGATGGCCACCCGGGTCGGGCAGGTGGCCGGCCGGCGGGTCATCGCGGTCGACGGCAAGACGATGCGTGGGGCCCGCCGCGACGGCCACGCGCCGCAGCTGGTCGCTGCTCTCGACCACGGCACCGGCGCGGTCCTGGGCCAACTGGCCGTGGCCGCTACCAGCAACGAGATCCCTGCCCTACGTGACCTGCTGGCGAGCATGGACATCACCGGGGCGGTCATCACCGCAGACGCGATCCACTGCCAGCGCGAGACCGCCACCCACATCACCGACCGGGGCGGGCACTACCTGCTCACCGTCAAGGGCAACCAGCCGGCCTTGCGCGAGCGGCTCAAGAACCTGCCATGGAAGCAGGTTCCTGCGGTCTCGACGGTGACCACCAGCCACGGCCGACGCGTTCGACGCACGGTCAAAACGCTCGAGGCGCCTGGATGGGTCGACTTCCCCGGCGCGGCTCAAGTCACCCAGATCCGCAGGACACGAACCGTCAACGGGCGCAAGCACATCGAGGTTGTCTACGCGATCTGCTCGCTGCCGATGACCGCCGCTCAACCCGCCGCCATCGCCGCCTGGATCCAGGGCCACTGGGGCATCGAGAACCGGTTGCACTGGATCCGCGACGTCGTCTTCGACGAGGACCGCCACCAACTCCGCGCCGGCAACGGACCCCAGGTCATGGCCACCCTGCGCAACATGGCCATCAGCGTCCACCGCCTGACCGGCCGCCAGCAGATCGCCGCCGCACTGCGACATCACAGCCGCGACACCCGCCGCCCGATCGAACTCCTATCGACCGCATGACGACTTTGCCGACCCCCTGGTGTTTCTGCACAGGCTCACCTGACCCGCGTCAGCACCCTTTCGGGTCGGCCAGCGGCCCTATCCGGCCAGTTATCCGGGAGCGACCGGCGGAAGGGGCCAGTCATGATGTCCCGGTTTCCTGCTGCCTTTCGGCCACCGGCGTTCGCTTCTCGGGTCATCCTGTCCCGCCAGGGAGT
>JBIOVW010000609.1:0-3129 GCA_044867945.1 Nakamurella sp.
CGGGCGGCGCCGGCTCGCCCGACTTGAGCACCGCGTTGACGTAGATGCTGCGGTCGCTGAGGCTGACTCCCGCCTGTTGCGCCACCGCGTAGATCGGACCGGCGGCGACGGTGAGCAGCAGGCCGACCGCGACGACGGCGGTGGTGGCGCCGACCATGCCGATCGGTAGACGGGCGGACTCCCGTCGGGCCATCCGCAACTGTGCCTCGCGCTGGACCCGGCGGCGGGTCAGCAGCGACCGGCCGGACTCGGTCTCCAGCGCGTCGGCACCGCCGGCGGCGACGTCGGGCAGCGGCCGCCAGAACGCCCGACCCCACACCCGGATGATCGCGTACAGGGTGAGCAGGCTGGTCAGGGCACCGCCGGCGACCAGGACGTAGGCGAGCACCCGGCCGTCCTGCACGCCCGCCTCGAACAGCCCGACCTTGCCGAGGAACCCGGACAGCGGCGGCACGCCGGCCAGGTTCATGGCTGGGATGAAGAACAGCACGGCCAGCATCGGCGCCGCCCCGGCCAGCCCGCCGAGCCGGGCCAGGACGGTGGTGCCGGCGACCCGTTCGACCAGTCCCACCGCCAGGAACAGGGCGGTCTGCACGAGGATGTGGTGGGCGACGTAGTAGATGGCGGCGGACAGGCCGATCTGCGAGCCAAGGGCGACGCCGAACAGCATGTAGCCGATGTGCGAGACCAGCGTGAACGAGAGCATCCGTTTGATCCCGGACTGGGAGATCGCTCCCAGGATGCCGACCACCATGGTGGCCAGCGCAGCGATCATCAGCAGGGGGCCGAACGAGCCGGTGGGGAACAGCAGGGTCTGCACCCGGATGATCGCATAGATGCCGACCTTGGTGAGCAGGCCGGCGAACACCGCGGTGACCGGGGCGGGCGCGCTCGGGTAGGAGTCCGGCAGCCAGGCCGACATCGGGAACACGGCCGCCTTGATGCCGAACGCGACGAGCAGCATCGCCTGCAGGGTGGCCACGATGCCGGCGGGCAGACCCGGCAGCTTCTCGGACAGGTCGGCCAGGTTCACCGTGCCGGTGGCCGCGTACACCATGGCTATGCCGGCCAGGAAGATCAGCGAGGACAGCAGTGAGACCACGATGTACGGGACGCCGGCCCGCAACCGCTCCCGGGTGCCGCCCGAGGTGAGCAGCACGAAGCTCGCGGTCAGCAGGATCTCGAAGCTGACGAACAGGTTGAACAGGTCGCCCGCTACGAACGCGTTGGACACTCCGGTGACCAGGATGAGGAACGTCGGGTGGAAGATCGAGATCGGCACCTCGGGACCGACCTCACGGTCGGCGATGCCCTGGGAGATGCCGTACACGAGCACGGCCAGCGACACGATGGTGGAGACGACCATCATGAACGCGGCGAGTTCGTCGGCGACCAGCGTGACACCCAGCGGCGCCGTCCAGCCGCCGATGTGCATGACCATGGGCCCGCCGTTGGTCACCTGGGTGATCAGGATGAGCTCGACGATCAGCTGGACCGATATCACCGTGACCGAGATTGTTCGCTGCACCCGGGGCCGGCGGCTGGCCACCAGGGTCAGCGCGGCACCGGAGATCGGCAAGATGATCGTCATCGGCAGCAGCCAGGTCCAGGTCATTCCTCACCCGCCCCGGCCTCGGCGTCGGCGAACTCGTCCGGTTCGAGTTCGTCCTCGATCTCCGGATCCCTGGTGTTGAGGTAGTTGCGGTAGGCCATCGCGAACAGGAACGTGGAGACCGCCAGGCTGATCACGATCGAGGTCAGGATCAGCGCCTGCGGAATCGGGTCGGCCATCTGCTCGCCGTCGGCCGCCTCCCCCACGATCGGCGGCAGCCCGCCGACGCCTGTGGTCAGCAGCAGCATGTTGATGCTGTGCCCGGCCAGCAGGAATCCCAGGATCACCCGGATCAGGTTCCGGGACAGCATCAGGTAGACGCCGGCGGCGAACAGCGCACCGATGGTGAGGGCCAGCACCAGGTTGGTCGTCATCGGGCAGCCTCCCGGTTGCCGCTGCTCACGGCGAACTCGGCCCGCTCGAGCACGCCCTGCCGGTCGAGCTCGGCGCCCATCGCACGCAGGACGTCGAGCACCAGACCGATCACGATCAGGTACACGCCGATGTCGAAGATCGACGAGGTGACGAACTTCAGGTCACCGAGCAGTGGGACGGATGCCTTGAGGATCGTGGACTGCAGCGCCGCACCCCCGGCGACCACCCCGTAGACCGCGGTCGTCGAGGAGATGAACAGCCCGGTCCCCATCAGGATGCCGGGGTCCCAGGGCGCGGCCTCGCCGAGCTCGAAGGCGCCGCCGGCGATGTAGCGCAGGGCCAGCGCCAGACCGACGATCAGGCCCGCCGCGAAGCCGCCGCCGGGCGCGTCGTGCCCGACGAACAGGACGTAGACGGAGAACACCACGATCACGTGGAAGATCATCCGGGTGACGACCTCGAGCAGCAGCGACCGCCGCGGCATCCAGTTCGTGGCCAGCCACGGGGACGGCTCACGCGGCCGGCTCACGTTCGCCGCCGCGATGGGTCGGCGCGGGGCCCGGCCGGTGCGGCGGACCAGGAAGATCATCGACGCGACGCCGGTGGCCGCGGCGATCAGCACGGTGACCTCGCCGTAGGTGTCCCAGGCCCGGACGTCGACCAGGATCACGTTGACGATGTTGTGGCCGCCGCCGAACTCGACCGCCGGTCCGGCCAGCCCGTCGGACACCGGAGTCGCCACCCGGGTGCCCGGAATGACCAGGGCGAGCCCGGTCATCAGCGCACCGGCCGCCACCGCGATCACCGCCCGGAAGGCGTTGCCCCGGTGCTTGGCGAACAACACGTCGTCGGGCAGTCGGGTGATCACCAGCAGGGCGGCGACGAGGGTGATCGTCTCCACCAGGATCTGGGTGAGGGCGAGGTCGGGGGCGCCGCGCAGGATGAACAGCACCGCCACCGAATAGCCGACGCCGCCGACCATCAGCACCGCCGGCAGGGCCTTGCGGGCCCGCAGGGTGGCCGCCGCCACGGCCAGGATGACCACGCAGATCACCAGGGTGGCGGGTTCGCCCAGCACTTCGACAGTTTCGGGCCCGACGCCGGAGGTGAGCAGCATGGTGCCCGGGAACAGCACCAGCACC
>JBIOVW010000610.1:0-2349 GCA_044867945.1 Nakamurella sp.
CAACTGCCTGGGGGCGTTCCGATGACCGGTCTTTCGAGCTCGGTCTGGGCGCCCAGGCGAGTGTGCCTCGACGGCGATGCTGGCACGCGGGTCGACGAGGTGCACCGATCCGCCCCGGTGCGGGCATGATGTGCGCGAATCGTCCGCTCCGAGTGCCTCCGCAAGCTTGGCCGACCGACCGATACGGTGCTCGCGGCAGGTAGTCCAGCAATGATCACTTCGGCCGACGTGGGGGCTGGATGGCGCAGAGGCGGGAGGTCGTGTACACCCCCGAGTTCAAACGCGCAGCCGCGCGCGACGTGGTCGAAGGTGGGCGACAGATTTCCGAGGTCGCGGGCTCCGTGGGGGTCGCCGAACCGGTGCTCGCCAAGTGGGTCGAGGCGTACCGGGAACTCTTCTTGGCTGCAGCCGACCCCTCGGACGTAGGTTCGCGGCCGGATATGGCGTTCCCCGCCGCCGGCCCGCTGGAGGCATCCGAAGATGATCGGCGGATCCCAGGGAACACGGCCGCGGAGCCCCGAGCGGGCGACGACGATGCGGATGAACTCAACTTGTGGTTGCTGTGTTTGCGCGATCCGCTCCTTCGGTGGAGCAGCGGCTGGCGGCTCAGTCGGCGGTCATGCGCCAGATCAGGACGTCACCGATCCGGACGTCGATTGTGCTCGCCAAGATTCTGACGGAGGTTGGCGAAGCCCTGCAGGAAACGGCCGACGTGATCGGCTGGACACAGTTGGAGATCGAGGGCCGTCCGGCATTGGATTCGCTGTGCGCGAAGGTCCACAGTGTTCGGTTTGGCCGTCCGGGTCGCCCCTTTGGACGAGGTGGCGGAAGTGCTCGTGAGCCCGGCCCGAATCCGCCAGTGTTTTCCCGGAGCCGATCACGGACAGCGCTTGGGCGGCCTACTCGGAGCAACAGTTCGCGACGTTGCCGTGGTGGCCCAAGACACTGCGATCCCGTGGATCACGCCGGTTCGCCGAATACATGGGGGGCTAACGACACAGACGGCCGTGGTCCATGCGGTCCTGGTCGGGACGCGAGAGTTTAGGGGTCATTTGGGCGCATTGGCTGTTGGATCAACCGCGCTCGCCACAATCAGGTGGATGCTGGCCGCCAACGACGTCATCGGGAGCGAGTGGACACCATCTGAATTACGAATGCGTGCGTCGGTGCGTCGCGCGATTGAGTTGGCTGAAGAATTGGTCTAGGTTGTTCAGGAATTGAATCTCGATACTCCCAGAAATCGAAATACCATACCCGAACGGTTGGACTTTCGATGATGGACGATTATCCGGCGGTAGTCGAACACCGGGTGAAGGTGGCAACCCCCGTGGTCCGGCGATTCTGCACGAGAACTTCCCGCCGCGTTCTGTTCTACCGTCGAGGCGGGACCGGCCGATCTGCGGGAAGGGGAGATTGCGAGGGCTGGAAGGGCACCGCGACTGCGCCAAATGGCGTGACCAGCAAGGCGGATCGGCGGGCGCTGACCATGCAGCTCACCCGACAAGCCACCGATCCGGTCGCTGGGAGGCAGCGGTCACCGATCTCGGGACGCTGGGGTTGCGGCTGGCGGCGCCAACGCTCACCCGCGTCGACGAGCTTGGATGCGGTAACCCGTGGGCGGTGGTCACCGACCGGGCGGGGAGCCGTGGACTCGCAACACGGTGGGGCAGTGGTGCCAGGAGAGCGGCTCGGGATCGAGCCGGGCGAGGTGGGAGTGGGCGCCGCTGATCGCGCAATCGCGAGCACCACCAGCCCGACCGGGCGGCCACATCCATCACTGACCAGGCCGCTCTGGGCATCGGCATCGCGCGTCCGGGACGGGTCGGTGGTCCGTGCTGAACCGCGCAGATCGGGGTCAGTCGATGTCAAAGAGCGGTGGCGACAAACGCGGTCAAGAACACGGTGGACGGGCTGACGGTGTCGAAGTTCGAGGTGGACGCCGCGGCCGCAGGGGCGGCGTTGGCCCCGCACCCGGCCCTGTTCGGGGTGGGCCTGGACCAACCGGCCGGGTCGCATACTGGCGGCGGTGCTGGCCGCCGGCTGGCGACCCCGCCGCGAACCGTGGGATGATTGGTCCGCCACCGTGCCGGTCACCGACGAGCCGGTAGCCGCGGTGTTCGGGAGTCGTCGAATCACCGGGTGTGCTCTCCGGCGCCGCCCGGACGGGTCCGAACCCCTCGGCCCCGTGTTGCCCTCTCAACAATTGCTATGAACGCGGTTCAACAACGGCTATGAACACTGCGGCGGGCGGCAGGAGAGCGCTACGACTCGGCGCCGAAGGTTGGATCGGGGTTGTCCAGTGCCCGGTTGACGCGACCAAGGGGCGACGACACTGCCGCCGTCCTGGTC
>JBIOVW010000611.1:0-3712 GCA_044867945.1 Nakamurella sp.
CGGCGGTCATCCGCCGGCGGTCGTCGCGGGCCTGGCGGAGATCGCGCTCCCACTCGATCTCGTCGTCGATCGTGTCACCGACGGAATCCGGCAGCGCGGGCAGCTCGGCCGTGGTCAGCGTGTTTAAACGGGTTAAGGGAGTGTCCGGTCGGCCGTCCGGTTCACCGGGGAACCGGATCGAGGCGAGTTCGGCGATGACGGCGAAGTCCGCGTCGCCGACCAGCTCAATCACCTGCCCGATCGCTGTTTCGACCTCGATCACCCGCCCCTCGGAGAGCCAGTCGTCCACGTCGTGCGCGATCTGCTCGAGGCGGCCGGCGAGGGCCCGCACATCCTCCGCGGCGCCGTACAACAGCTCGTCGCGCTGGTCGCGCAGGGCCTCGGCGTTGGCCCGGAACTCGGCCATCATCATGGTCATCGTCTTCATTTCTGCCCCACCTTCACGCGCGCGGTCCGGCGCATTCCCGCGTACCGCGGCGCCATCGATTCCATCTGCTCCATCACAAGCTTGATCGCCTCAGGCTGCTTGTCCGGCGGGTACTTGTACTTGGCCAGCAATCTGCGGATGGACGAGCGCAGCCGGGCCCGGACGTCCTCGCGGACCGTCCAGTCGGTCCGGATGTCCCGCTGCATCACCGCGACCAGGTCGCGGGCGATCACCGCTAGCACCCCTCACCGAGAACGTCCACCGCGGAGGGGTTCTGGGCGACGGCGTCGTAGAATGCAAGCTGGTCCTCGTCCAGCGGCGGAGAGAAGTGCGCGCCCCGCTGGGCCTCGGCGGTGATCTCCTCGGCCATGGCAACGAGTTCGGCGATCACCTCGGCGGACGTGAGCTGCTGGTTGGTGTAGCGGATCATCAGCTCGGTGACCCGTTCCGAGAACGCCCGCTGCCGCACCAGATTGTGCCGGGACACCTTGCCGGACTCCTCGGCCACCAGCCTGCGAAGCGCCTCGATGGCCAGGTGCGGGTTGCGCGCCTGCTGGGCCTTCCGGGCGAAGTCGGGCGTCAGGTCGGACAGCGACGGCATGGGGATGCCGGCGGCCTGGTAGATGTCCAGGATCTCGCCGGACGCGGTGGACTCGGCGATCAGCGAGGACAGCAGCAGCCGGATCTCCGCGGGAATGGGTTCGCCGTTCGCCTGCCGTTCGTCGGCGTCGAACTTCGCCATGTAGATCCGGACTTCTTCGTAGAACTGCACGTCGAATTTGACCGGGGCCAGCTGGTCGTCGCCGGCAGCGAGTGCCCATGCCCTGGTCAGCCGGCCCGCAGCCGGCCGGAACCTGGCTCTGAGTGGCTCCTCGTCCTCGCCGACCTGGTTGCCGGCGGTGCCCGGGCTGCGGATGTAGTTCGCGGTGTTCGTCGCCGCAATGGCGTACGACTTGGGCTGCCGCGGAACGATCTGCGCACGCCATGCGAAGCCGGTGAGCATCCCGTCGATCTTGGCCAACAGCTCCTTGACCACGGCGACGGCCTCGTCGGATCGGCGGCCGAGCGGCTTGTTCTCCTGGTCCCGCTGGGTGTACTCGGACAGCGCCTTCTGCAGGTTGTCGGCGAGCGGCGCGTATCCGACGAGCAGGCCGGCGTCCTTCTCCCGGAAGGTGCGGTTGACCCGGGCGAGGGTCTGCATAAGAAGCGCACCCTTGAGCGGCCGGTCCAGGTACAGGGTGTGCAGCGGCGGCGAGTCGTAGCCGGTGAGCATCATGTCCTTGACGATCACGATCTCCAACTCGTCGTCGACCTCGCGGAGCCGCTGCTTGATCGTCGCGTTGTCGCCCTCCCGCCGCACATGCTTGGCAATGAGCGCAGTGTCGGTCGCGTCGCCGGAGTACACGACCTTGATGACGCCCTTGTGCAGGTCCGGCGAGTGCCAGTCGGGCCGCAGCATCGTGATCTCCTCATACAGCAGCGCGCAGATCTCTCGGGTGGCGCCGACGATCATCGCCTTGCCGTGCGCGCCGATCATGGGCCGCATCGCGGTGCGTCGTTGTTCCCAGTGCTCGACCAGGTCGGCGGCCAGGGTGCGCAGCCTGGCGGGTGCCCCGTAGACCGCGTTGACCACGGCGACGTTCTGCTCGATCTTGGCTCGTTCGGCGTCATCCAGGCCGTCGGTCGCCTGGTCGGCGGCCTCGTCGAGCTGCTCCTCGGTCACGCCCTCGGCGAAACCCACTTTGATCAGCCGAGGCTCGAAGTAGACGGGCACGGTGGCACCGTCGTCGACGGCTCGGCTCAGGTCGTAGATGTCGATGTACTCGCCGAACACGTCGCGGGTGTTGCGCTCGTCGAAGGAGATCGGAGTGCCGGTGAACGCGATGAGCGTGGCGTGCGGCAACGCGTCCCGCAGGTGGCGGGCGTAGCCGTCGAGGTCGTCGTAGTGGCTGCGGTGGGCCTCGTCGACCATCACGATGACGTTGCGCCGGTTCGACAGCTGCGGGTGCACGGCGCCGGCTTCTCGCTCTTCCAGGGTGCGGCCGAACTTCTGCAGGGTGGTGAAGTAGATGCCGCCGCTGATCCGGTTGGCCACCTCGTCACGCAGTTCGGAGCGCCGGCGGATCTGCCTGGGTTCCTCGGGCAGCAGCCGGCTGACCCGGAAACTCTGGTACAGCTGCCCGTCCAATTCGGTCCGATCGGTAATGACGATGACGGTCGGATTCAGCAGCTTCGGCGCCCGGATCACCAGGTTGGTGTAGAGCTCCATCTCCATGGACTTGCCGGAGCCCTGGGTGTGCCAGACGACGCCGGCCTTACCGTCACTTTCGACGGCATCGATGGTCTTGGCCAGCGCCTTGGTAACGGCAAAGTACTGGTGCGGCTTGGCGATCCGCTTGCTCAGACCATCGGCACCCTCGTCGAACGCGGTGAACGAACGCTGTAGATCCAGGAATCGGCTGCGGGTGTACAACCCGTGCAGGGCGACCTCCATGGCCGTCACAGCGTTTCCCTCGGCGTCGAGATCGCCCGGGTTGACGACGGTTCCATGCTCGTCGACGTTCCAGGGCGAGAAGTGGTGCAGCGGGGTGAAGGGGGTGCCGAACTTGGCGGTGATGCCGTCGGAGACCAGGGTGAACACGCAGAACCGGAACGCCATCGGGAGCTGGTGCAGGTAGGTCTGCAGTTGGGCGTGCGCGGAGGCCGGGTCGGCGTACTTGCTGCCGGCCCGCTTGAGTTCGATGACGGACACCGGCATCCCGTTGCAGTACAGTACGATGTCGAAGCGGCGGTTGAACTCTCCCTGCGCAACGGTCACCTGGTGCACGGCCAGCCAGTCGTTGACGGCGGGGTCGTGGCTGATCAGCCGGATGGTCGGGGTCTGCTCGACGCCGTCGGGGTCGAGGTAGGTGATGCCGCGGAATCCCTCGACGATCGACTTGTGAAGCCGGTAGTTCTCGGTGATCGCGTCGTTCGACTTGGGCGTAATGATCTCGGCCAGCGCCTGCTGCAGATACTGCTCGGGCACCTGCGGGTTCAGCGTGCGCATGGCGGCGAGCATCCGGGACGGGAGGTGCAGGTCCTCCCATTTCTCTCGCTCGCCGCTGCCGGGTGCGATCTCCTTGCCGTTCTTGGGTTCCCAGGCAAGTTCGGCCAACGTGTCCAGGGCGAGCTGTTCCCAGTCGCTCTCGCTCATTCCCCCGTGCATGCCCATTGGTGTTTCCCCCTTGTGTCCTCAGTCTTCGGTGGTACTCGGCGCCGGGTCGGACAGTTCGGCCTCGATCT
>JBIOVW010000612.1:0-2090 GCA_044867945.1 Nakamurella sp.
CCGGCGACCGGGATCGCCTACCTGCACCTGGTCGCCGACGCCCACCACCAGCAGGTCGCCGCCGAGGAACGCATCGGCTTCCACGCCCTCTACTCCACCGAGCAGCCCTCGGCACCCGACAGGCCACAGCTGCACGGCCAGCTCCCCGGCCAGCTGTCCATCGACGACGCCCTCCACGACGACGCCCTCCACGACGACGTTCCCGACGGTGAGCAGGCGCGGGAGGCCCGAGCATGAGCATCCAGCGCCTACAGGACCACTGGGGATTCACCCGGATGCCCTTCGGTCGCAGCCTCGCCCCGTCGATGCTGCACCGCCACGACGGCCACGCCGAAGCCGTCGCGCGGATCGGCTGGTGCATCGACCAGCACGCCCTCGGGGTGATCACCGGCGAGGTCGGTGCGGGCAAGACGGTGGCCGTGCGGGCCGCGACGGCCGCGCTGGACACCTCCCGGCACGTGGTGATCTACCTGCCCAACCCCTCCGTCGGGGTCCGCGGCATGCTCCACCACATCGTTGCCACGCTCGGGCAGGTGCCCAGCTTCTACACCGCAACCCTGGTTCCGCAGGCCGCCGCGGCGTTGGCCGCCGAGCACGCCGAACGCGGCCGGACCCCGATCGTGCTCTTCGACGAGGCGCACCTGCTCGACAACGCACAACTGGAAGCCGTCCGCATGCTCACGAACCATGAGATGGACTCCGGCGCACCGTTCGCGGCGCTGCTGGTGGGGCAGCCGAGCTTGCGGCACCGGCTGCGCCTGGGTGTGCTCGCCGCCCTCGACCAGCGGATCTCCGTCCGCTACGCCCTAGCCGGCATGACCGCGACCGAGACCGCCGACTACATCACCCACCACGTCAAGATCGCCGGCCGGAGCGACACCCTGTTCAGCGCCGACGCCGTCACCCTGATCCACAACGCCTCCCGCGGCTACCCGCGGGCGATCAACAACCTCGCCGTCAACGCGCTCACCTCCGCGTTCGCGCGCAAGACCTCGATCGTCGACGAGAAAGCCGCCCGCATCGCGATCTCCGAAACCGGCGCGGACTGACCGGCACCATCACCACGCCGAGCTACCCGGCAGAAAGCCGACCACGGCCCCGTCCGCGACCAGCGGGCGGGGCCCTTCCACACCATGTTCATCGGCAACACGAGTGACGGCACCGTCTGCAAGATCAACGGCGGTCAACAGACGGTCCGGCAGACCCGATGCGGCAGACCCCGACGCCTACCGCCTCCCTGCCCGTCTGCCCTGCGTTCGGACCGTGGAGGACATCGCAGCGCGCCGCGGCCTACGTCGCGGCGTGGTCTGCCGACGAGCTCGCCGACAAGCCCTCGCCGGCACCCTGCCGGCACTGTGCCGTTGCTGCGGACGAGTCCTGAGCCACGAGGTGATCTTCCGATCAGGCCAGCAGCGTCACCACCTCTGTCAGCCGTCGACGCGGTGGCCTCACCCGTGCCACCGGTCAGGAGGACACCATGAGCGGGCCCTACGCGACCGAGCGCCTCACCGCTGCCTGCGCGGCAGCCGGCGTCGAGCTGGGCGAGTACGACGGCCAGACGCTCACGTGGCTCGCCGGCTTTCCAACCGCAGCAGGCTAAGGCCGTCGTCGAGATCATCCGTCGCGCCGCTCGCGCAGATTGAGCTGCTCGCGCACCTCGGACCACCGGAACCTGTACTGCCCGCCGGGCGTCACGTAGGCCGGCGCCAGGCGGCCGCCCCCGACCCACCGAGGGCGGATCATGCCGGGCCACCTGCTGCAGACGAACGGCAGGCCACGGGCTGTGTGCACACTTTTGGGCCACCCACAGGCGCCACCCCCGGTACGTCGAGGTCCGGGAACTGCAGGATCAGCGGAGCGTCTGCAGGTCCTTCTCCATGATGTCCATCAGAATCGTCAACGCTTTCTCATACCCCGCCTTTGCGTCGTTGTACTTCTTAGAGTGATGTTCATAGCCTTGGCCAATCACGGAGCGCATGTCCCTTAGTCGGCGCAATGCCTGTGCCGCCGCTTCGGCTACATCGTCCGGCGCGGTGATCCGGATCTGGTATCGACCGGCGTAGATGCTCTGGGAGGCGAACGCTGCGTCG
>JBIOVW010000613.1:0-2733 GCA_044867945.1 Nakamurella sp.
GTCCTCCGGTGGCAGCGTTCCGGACCGCCGGAGTCGGTTCTCGGTGAGCGAGAAAGCGGCGCACCGCCCAGACGGGCGCAATCACCTTACGGCCTGTGATGCATATCGGGCGAGATGCGTGGGCCGATCCGGTCGGATCAGCCCATCAGCCCGCCGGCCAGGTTGCCCAGCAGGTAGGTGATACCCATCGCCAGCAGGCCGCCGGCGACGTTCCGCAGCAGCGCCCGGAGAACGGGGGCGGAACCGAGTCGGGCGCTGACCGACCCGGTGACGGCCAGCGCGATCGCCACCGCGACGACGGTGATCCAGGCCGCCGGGGCGATCACCACACCCAGTAGCGGAATCGACGCGCCGAGCACGAAGGCCAGGAAGCTGACGCCGGCCGCCTGCCATGGATTGGTCAGTTCGTCCGGGTCCAGCCCGAGCTCGGCCTCGGCATGTGCCCGTAACGCGTCCTTGGCGGTGAGCTGCACGGCCACCTCGCGGGCCAGGGCGGGTTCGATGCCCTTGGCCTCGTACAGGCCGGCCAGCTCGGCCAGCTCCTCGTCCGGCATTTCGGCGAGCTCACGACGTTCCTTCGCCAGCACGGCCTTTTCCGTGTCCCGCTGGGTGGACACCGAGACGTACTCGCCGGCCGCCATCGACATGGCACCGGCCATCATGCCGATCAGCCCGCTCAGGATGATCGAGCCGCGGTTGTCGGTGGCCCCGGTGACGCCCAGCACGATGGCCGCGGTCGACACGATCCCGTCGTTGGCGCCGAGCACCCCGGCGCGCAGCCAGTTCAGCCGACTGGCCAGGCCGGCCTCGTGCGGCTCGGCATGCGTGATGGGCGTGGACTCGGCTTCGTTCACGGAGTCCAGTTTGGCCCGCTGACCTGCGCTTTTCCAGCAAGCCAAGCCTTCCCTCAGGCGCCCTTTCTTGCGGAGCACCTCGCAAGCTCGGTCGCTCCGTCAAGAAGGCCGCCGCTGTATTGATGCTTCGCTCGGCAAGCCTCACTCAGGCGCCGCTGTGTTGATGCTTCGCTCGGCAAGCCTCGCTCATGGCGCGCCCCCGGCGGCGGTCAGGCCGTGGGCGGCGAGGGGTCCGGGCCGACGGGATGCGGACCGGTCGGGTCGGGATGGATCGGTCCGGGGACGGGGAACGGCGTGCCCGGGTTCGGATTCCCGGGCACCGGATCGACCGGCTGGGGTTCCGGGGTCGGCTGCGGTTCCAACGGCACCGGCGGACGGTCCGGCCGAACCGGCGATGGATCCGTCGGCACCGGCGGTCCCTCCGGGTCGGTCGGGTTCGGGTTCGGATAGGGATCGGGCTGAGGCGGCCCCGAAGGTGAAGTGGGGTCCGGGATGGTCATGATGCTCCTTTTTCACACGCATCGTCACCGCCGACGGGGACACACCTTCAGTGCCCGCCGAGAGCCGCGGGCACACACGAATCGCCGACCGGGTTTCACCGCCGGTCACCGGGGTACCCCGCTGTGCAGAGGGGGCCTGCACTCGCGCCCGCTCGCCCGGGAACCAAGCAGGGAGGTGCGGCGATGAGTACGCCCGGCCAGTTCGATCCGGCCCAGCCGAATCCGCCGCCGTACGGCGGCGCCGGTGATTCCACACCGGCCGGCGGCACGTCGCAGGGGTTGCCGGACCAGTACACCGAGCCGGTGGCCATCGGCGGCGTACCCGTCGTCGCCGGGGAGCCGAGCGGACCACCCGCCGAGCAGCAGCCCGCAACGTCCGCGCCGAATCCGCTGCCCAGGAAGCACTCCCGAACCGGCGCCGCCTGGGTGGCGCTGGTCGTCGCGGCGGTGGTCCTGATCTTCCTGCTCATCTTCGTGGTGCAGAACCCCGAGCCGGTGCAGGTTCGTTACTTCGGCTTCGAGGGCACCCTGTCGCTGGGCGTGGCCATGTTGTTCGCCGCGCTCGCCGGCGCACTGACGGCCGGACTGCTGGGCACCGTGCGGATCCTGCAACTCCGGACGCGGGCCCGCCGCGCCGGCAAATAGACCAACGAGAAAGGACAACGAGCATGACTTCGCCCGACACCCCCGATCCGACCACGGATGAGGACTCGACCCACGCGCAGCAGGCCCTCGATTCGGACGAAGGCGTCGGTGCCGGCACCACCGACGAGCCGAACACGTTCGAGCCCGAGGAGCCGACGGGCTGACGGCCGACCCGGGCAACGGAGCGGCTTGCCGGCACGATCGAGCCGAGGCCGCATCGGCCACACCGGGAGGAACCCATGCCCAGGACGATCGCCACCGCACGCACCGTCGACCGCGACGAGTTGCTCGACTTCGCCCGGACCCGGCACCACCATGTGCTGCTGACCACGCGGTCGGACGGGTCGGTGCAGGCGTCCCCGGTGACCGCGGGAGTCGATCCGCTGGGGCGGGTGGTGATCGCCAGCTACCCGGAGCGGGCCAAGTCCCGAAACGCGCGCCGCACCGGAAAGGCGTCGGTGCTGGTGCTCTCGGACGACTTCGGCGACGCATGGGCGCAGATCGACGGGGACGCCGAAGTTCTCGATGTCCCGGAGGCGATCGAGCCTCTGGTGGAGTACTTCCGGTGCATCTCCGGGGAGCACTCGAACTGGGATGAGTATCGGCAGGCGATGATCGACCAGGGCAAGTGCCTGATCCGGCTCACCCCGACCCGATGGTCGCCCATCGCCACCGGCGGCTTCCCGCCGCGGCTGGCCGACGGTTGAGCCGGTCCGAACACCCTGACGGCGGGG
>JBIOVW010000614.1:0-3793 GCA_044867945.1 Nakamurella sp.
GTCACCACCACCACCAGGCCGTCCAGGTCGCTCATCTGCTGATCATCAGGAGAGTAGTCACCGGCCGGATTCTAGGGCGCGCCCTGGCCCTGCGGAGGTTCGGCCGGTGTCGGACCGGCTGATATTCCGCAGGCCGAGCTTGTCGCCGAACCCCTGCCGAACGGGAGCGGGGCCGGCGCACGGGTTCGATCAACCGGTGATCCCCCTGGTCGAGGCGACCACCGGCGTCAGCTTGCGGGACAGGGCCTCGTAGAACATGGACAGCGGGAACTCGTCCGGCAGCACCGCGTCGGTCAGCCCCTTCGGCGGGCCGTCGACCGGGAGGGCGTCGACGCCGCGCGCCCAGGTGGAGGCGGGGTGCGGCTCCAGTGTTTCGGACACCAGGGCATACGCGGCGAGCCAGTGGTTCATCTTGGGCCGGTCGATGGACCGCCAGTACAGGTCCTCGATGCGCCGGCCGAGCTCGAGCACGTGGTCGGCGACCCGGTCCCACTCGACGGACAGCCGGTTGTCCGTCCAGTGCAGCACGCCGTTGCGGTGCAGCCAGGCGAAGAGCAGCTGCCCACCGAGGCCGTCGTAGTTGCGCACGCGGGTGCCGGTGATCGGGAATCGGAAGATGCGGTCGAACAGGATCGCGTACTGCACCAGCCGGGCGTGCGGGACACCGCGGTGCTCCAGGTCGACCGACTCGCGGAACGCGGTCAGGTCGCAGCGCAGCTCCTCCAACGAGTACAGGAAGTACGGCATCCGCTGCTTGAACATGAACGGGTCGAACGGCAGGTCGCCGTGCATGTGGGTGCGATCGTGGATGAGATCCCACATGACGAACGTCTCTTCGGTCAGCCGCTGATCGGCCAGCAGCCGGGCCGCGTCCGGCGGCAGGGCCAGACCGGTGATCTCGGCCGCGGCGGCCACCACCCGGCGGAACCTGGCGGCCTCCCGGTCGGCGAAGATCGCTCCCCAGGTGAACTTCGGGATCTCCCGCATGGCAACGGTTTCCGGGAACAGCACGGCCGAATTGGTGTCGTAGCCCGCGGTGAAGTCCAGGAACCGGATCGGCACGAACAGTTTGTTGGAGTAGTCGCCGGCCTCCAGATCGGCGACGAACTGTGGCCAGATAACTTGCACCAGAACGGCTTCCAGGTGGCGGTCGGTGCTGCCGTTCTGGGTGTACATCGGGAACACCGCGAGATGCTCACGGCCGTCGGTACGGTCGCGCTCGGGGTGGAAGGCGACCAGCGAGTCCAGGAAGTCCGGGACCGCGAAACCGCCGTCCTGCCACCGGGTGAGGTCCTTGACCAGGGCGGCCAGGTAGTCGGTGTCGTGCGGGAACCGGGGCGACAGTTCGACGATCGCGTCGGTGACGGCGCGGATCGCGGACCGGGCGCCGACATGGGCCTCGGCGTCCGGGATGGACCCGTCGGCGACCTGCCGGGTCTGCAGATCGGTGACCGCGGCCTTCAGCCGGAGCCAGGCCGGGTCCTCGGCGACGGACGAATGTGTGGTGTGTGCCGCGCCCCGCGGGCGGCCGGCGGCGAACGCGATCGCGTTGAACAGCAGTTCGTCGGCGGACGCCCCGGTGTCAGGCGCAATGGCCAGCACAGCGACGCCGGCGCAGACCGCGGCGATCGGCACGCCGTCCGCATCGGTGGCGATTGTCCGGGCCGGGCTGGTGACGCTCAGGGAGCCGACCGCGACCAGGTCGGCCGGGGCGACCCGGGCGAGCAGGTCGAGGCCGTCGGCAGCGGACGCACGGCGGATCCGCTCCGGGTCGACATGACCGGCCAGGTCGGGGTCGCGCACATCGATGCCGTTGACGCCCAGCCATTCCCGCACGTCGTCGGACCAGTCGGCACCGATCAGCACGACCCCGGTGCCGGGACCGACCCGGCGCGCCCGGGCCGCGTCGAAGCCGCCGGGGCCGGCGACCAGCACGTCGGCCGTGGCCGGATCGTCGGCGAGTTCGTACCCGTGGGCGGTGACGACCGCTCGCACCCAGCCGTCACCGGCCGCCTTCCCGCCATCCGGAAACGACACCGTCACTGTCGGAAACATACTCACGATCTCACCTCTTCTATCAAAATCTTCCTGCACACAATGCTATCGACAGAAAGTTATGCGGTCAATCTGGTCAGATTTGCCGATGCCGGCCATGACGAGGTCGGATCCGGCCGCGGGGCGCACAACTGGGAGCCGAAGAACTACCTGCCTTGACGGCTGTGATCAACGCCCTGCTCGGTCGCGGCCGGCCGGCGCCGGGCTGGTCCGAAGGCGACGCGCGAGGGATCGGCGGATGGACACCCAGGGGACGAGGGCGACGATCACCGCCCCGAGGCTGAGGAAGTCCGCGGGGTGCAGACCGTGTCCGGGGATGACGATCAGGACGACCTCACCGCGCTGGAACAGGTGATGGTCGGGCAGCGGCCACACGGCGGCGCCGGCCAGCAGCATGAGCCGGTAGTACCAGCGGCCGCGCCAGACGGTCAGCACCGCGCCCACCAGCATCAGCAGCAGCGCGGCGATGGCGAGCCGGGTCGCGCCCGGCTCCTCGTGCAGCAGCGGATCGAGCCACGGCCGCCACGAGTTGGGAATCTTCAAGCGTCAGCCGTCGAACAGTGAGGTGACGGACCCGTCCTCGAACACCTCGTGGATCGCCTTGGCGATCAGCGGGGCGATGGACAGCACGGTCAGCTGCTCGAACTGGTGCGCTGGTGGGATGTCCAGGGTGTTGGTCAGCACGACCTCGCAGGCACCGCTGCTGGCCAGGCGCTCGGCGGCGGGGTCGGACAGCACGCCATGGGTGGCGGCCACGACGACCTTCAACGCGCCCGCATCGAGGACCTGCTTGACGGCCTTGGAGATGGTGCCGCCGGTGTCGATCATGTCGTCGACGACGATGCAGGTGCGGCCGGCCACGTCGCCGACGACCCGGTTGGCAACCACCTGGTTGGGCCGGCTGGGGTCGCGGGTCTTGTGGATGAAGGCGATCGGGGCTCCGCCGAGCCGGTCGGCCCAGCGCTCGGCCGTACGGACCCGGCCGGAGTCGGGAGAGACCACGGTCAGGTTGTCGTCGATGTACCGGGCGCCGACGTAGCCGGTGAGCAGGGGCTGCGCGAACAGGTGGTCGACCGGGCCGTCGAAGAAGCCCTGGATCTGGTCGGTGTGCAGATCGACGGTCATCAGCCGCTGCGCGCCGGCGGTGCGGAGCAGGTCGGCGATCAGCCGGGCGGAGATGGGTTCGCGGCCGCGGTGCTTCTTGTCCTGCCGGGCATAGGGGTAGAAGGGCAGCACGACGGTGATCCGCTTGGCCGATGCGCGCTTGAGCGCGTCGATCATGATCAACGTCTCCATCACCCAGGTGTTGATGGGTACCCCACAGGATTGAATGAGGAAGGCGTCCGAGCCGCGGACCGACTCCTCGAACCGGACGAAGATCTCCCCGTTGGCGAAGTCGTACGCGGACTGCGGGGTGACGGTGACGTCGAGGTACTTGCCGACCTCGTCGGCCAGCTCCGGGTACGCGCGGCCGGAGAAGAGCATCAGGCTCTTGCGGGTGGTGATCGACAGTGAGTTCACGCCGGACGATCTCCTCGGGCCGTTGTTCTCTTGGTCACGACGTGCTCTGGTCGTCGCGGGTGGGGAGCTGGACGGGTTCGTCGGCGATGGCGGCCTCGGCGGCCAGGGCGGCCCCTGTGCCGACCCGCTTGCGCATCACCCAGCCCTTGGCGGCGTGCTGGCGTCCGCGGGCGACCCCGAGGTCTCCGGGACCCAGATCGTCGGTGATGGTGGATCC